>JAYTVI010000080.1:0-80160 GCA_043744095.1 Flavobacterium sp. | reverse complement strand
AAAAGTAAAATTTGAGCTCATATAAATTAAAAAATGTAAAATAAGGTATTGTATTTGTGTAGAAAAAATGCAATTATTAATTGTAAGTAAAATAAAAGTTTCACATCGATACAAGAAAAAGTTACTAACTTTTTGAGTAAAAAAAGAGATTGAGAGTGTGATTTAATAAAAATTTAATTAAAAAAAACACAATTATTTCAAAATAAAAAGCTTAATTTTAGCATATTAAATATGTTATTGATTTGAAAAAAATACTTCGTTATATAGTTTTTTGTGTAGTACTATTTTCAGTTCAATCCTTTCTAGGGCAAAATGTTACACTTTTTAACCAATTTAATGGTCATTACGATTTTACATTTATTGGTAATTCGATGAATACACAAGAGAATAATTCAATTCAAGCTCCTGTAACTTTGACCACATCTACAGCCAATTTAAATCTAGATTCAAATTTTATTATTGAAAAAGCTTATTTGTATTGGGCTGGAAGTGGCGATGGAGATTTTAATGTAAATTTAAACACTACTCCAATTACACCAGATAGAACTTTTAGTTGGGTTAGAGATTTTGATGGAATAACTTTTACTTATTTCAGTGCTTTTAAAGATGTTACCAACTTAATCCAGAGCACAGGAAATGGAGATTATTCTTTATCAGATTTGGACATTTCAACTTTTGAACCACTACATTTAACTCGGCGTACTAATTTTGCTGGTTGGGCAATTGTTATTGTGTATCGTGAAGATACTTTACCAATCAATCAGATCAATGTTTATGATGGTTTGCAGGGTGTTCCTGATGATTTAGCCATAACACTTAATAGTATTAATGTTATAGATAGTATTGATGCCAAAGTAGGTTTTGTCGCTTGGGAAGGAGATTCATTATTGGCAACAGAAGAATTTAGAATTAATGGAAATTTGTTGAGTAATACATTAAATCCTGTTGATAATGTTTTTAATAGTACTAGTACAATTACAAATAGTACGATTCTCAACAATATGGATTTGGATATTTATGACATACAAAATAATATTCAGGTTGGAGACATTTCTGCTCAAATAACATTAACGTCTTTTCAGGATTTTGTAATGATAAATACTGTTGTAACAAAATTAAACAGTGAAGTTCCAGATGCAACTATCGAAATAGCAGAACCTTTGCAGATTTGTAATTCAAGAACATTGAATGTAAATTATACAGTAAATAATTTTAATTGTTTTCATTTTTTACCAGCAAACACACCAATAGCAATATATGCTAATACTATTCTAGTAGGACAAACTTTTACACAAAATGACATTCCTATTGATGGTAGTGAAAATGGGCAAACAACAATTAGTATTCCAAATACAATTCCGAATGATTTTACGTTATCTTTTGTTGTTGATGACAACGGATTAGGAACTGGAATAATATCAGAATTAAATGAAAACAACAATTCTTATTCACAACCAATCTCGCTTTGGCTTTCTCCATTATATAATAATTTACCCAATTTGTTTTCCTGTGTTGATAGTTTAACAAATGTTTCGTTTGATTTTTCTAATTATTCCAGTACTGTAATTGTAAATCCTACTGATACCGTACAATTTTTTACCACTTTGCAAGATGCCAATGATAGTAGTAATGCTATAAATAATATTTCAAATTATGTTGTAAACACTTCTTCTACAACAATATATGTTAGAATTGACAACTCACATTGTTATAGTATCACTCAATTCAAAATCGATTTAATCCTATATCCAGCATTTAATTTATTGCCTGATTTGAATATTTGTAAACAAAATGAATCTACCAGATTTGATTTTACAGAAAATAAAGCGTTGGTCAACGTAACAGCAAGTAATTCGGTACAATTTTATGAAACACTTCAAAATACTCAGAATGATAGCAATCCTATCACTAACATTACCAGCTATTTACCGACTACAACTCCCAAAATAATTTATGTTCGTATTGATAATGGTTTTTGTTATAGTACTACATTTTTTACTATTGATTATTATGAATTGCCAAAATTAAATTTACTTGACAAAATGATTTCTTGTAACGAAGGTTTAAAACAAGGAACTTTTAATTTAACACCATATGAAACAGCAGTAAAAGTATTAACAACAGATACTTTTGTTGGTTTTTATACATCATTAGAAGATGCTCAAACTGCAAATAATTCAATTCTTAACACAACAAATTTCAATGCTTACAGAACTCCAAAAGAAATATTTATTCGAGTAGAAAATGAACATTGTTATGATTTAACATCTTTTATTATAGAAACTAAAAACTGTCCGCCAGAAATATTCAATTTTTTTTCTCCAAATAATGATACTTATAATGACACATTCGAAATATTGGGTTTACGCGATATATTTTTAAATTTTGAACTAGAAATATACAACCGCTGGGGAATTATGATTTGGAAAGGAAATAACAACACACCAGATTGGGATGGACATTCCAATAAAGGTTTGCGATTAGATAACAAAGAATCCTCTTCGGGAGTTTATTATTATATATTAAAATTAAATGATGCAGGATATCCAAATCCTTTTGTTGGTTGGATATATTTAGCGGTACAATAAATTGTTTTAAAAATATCATTAACCTAACAATTACCCCAACCTATTCAAAAACTGATATACTTTATCAATTGGCAATCCCATTACATTTGGGTACGAACCTTCAATCTTGGCTACGCCAATAAACCCAAACCAGTCTTGAATGCCATAACTTCCGGCTTTATCAAAAGGTTTGTAATTGTCTAAATAATATTTAATTTCAGCATCAGACAAAGGATGAAAAGTAACTTTTGTTGTATCAGAAATAACTTCGGTCTTATTTTTTGTTTTAAAACAAACCGATGTTATAACGCGATGGGTTTTGTTTGACAAAGATTGTAACATTTCAAATGCATCATTATAATCTTTTGGTTTCCCTAATGCTTTATTTTCGTGCCAAACGATGGTATCACTTGTAATAAGGATTTCGTTATCTTTTAATTCACCTTCAAAAGCATCACTTTTTAATACTGCTAAATAATCTGTTATATCTTCTTTGGTAAGATTCGGAGGAAAAACTTCATTTATTTCCTTGATTCGAATTTCAAAATCAATGTCTAAATCTTTAAAAAATTGCTGTCTTCTTGGTGAACCAGATGCTAAAATAATTTTGTGGTTTTTGAGTTTATCTCTAAGCATGATGTTTGATATTGTAAGTTACAACAAGTAATGAAATGATACCAAAAAAAATAATAACCTTTAAAACAATACTCAAATGTTGAAATTCTTTTTGTTTTTTTGCAGACCACATTTTGATGCAAAAATAGAGTAGTGGACCTATTATAAAAAGTAAAGTATAAATTGCAGTTACATATAAATTGCTGGCAATAAAATAGTTGTTGGTATAATAAAGTAAAATCCCAATTGGTATATAACTCAATCCGAAAATTAATTTTGTAGTACGAGAGACACCAAAAACAATAGGCAAAGTTCTCAATCCTTGATTGAAATCTCCTTTTATATCCTCTAAATCTTTTACCATTTCTCTCAATAAATTAATGATAAAAGCCATTATTGCATAATCTACGAGTATAGAAAAAACAACAGCCATTTCTTGTTGATTGCCTTCGTATGTTGCCGGAAAAATCATATAAACACCTATTATTAATATACTTAACGATAATAAGGAAGCCACAACAACATTGCCAAGCAGTATAATTTGTTTCAGACTTATGGCATAAACATACAATAACACTGCAGCTAAAATAAATATAACTACAAATCCTGGTCTCATTATTACAGACGAAAGATAATACCCAATACCAACTCCGGTTAATGTAAAACCAACATATAAATTATACGATAAGGTTTCTGAAATAGATTTTCCGACAACTACATCATTAGGTTTGTTTTCTAAATCTGAATCTTGATCCATAATATTATTGATAATATATCCTCCAGCAGCAATGCAAATAGTAGAAAGAACCAATAAAATAAATTGCCAATTGGCTAGTGACAAATCAATTTTTTGCATTTTCAAAAAACCAAAACAAAAAACAAGCTGCATAAAAGCAAGTAATAATAGATTTTGGTATCGAATGAGTTTTAGGTATTTCATTTAAATATAATAAATAAGAAGATTTTAATCATTAATCATGTTTGCCATTAAAATAAGTATTCCATTTGCCTTGCACTTTCATCACTTGCTCAATCACATCACGAACTGCACCTTTTCCTCCATTTATATGCGAAATATAATTTGAAATTCCTTTTATTTCTGGACTTGCATCTTGCGGACACGTTGGCAAACCTACTAATTGCATCACGTGATAATCAGGAATATCATCACCCATATACAACACTTGTTCAGGTTTTATGTTATACAATTCGATATATTCTTTGAAGGTAGCCACTTTATCTGGTGCAGCTAAATGTATATCTGTGATTCCTAAATTTCTGAGTCTAATGCGAACACCTTCATTGCTTCCGCCAGAAATAATGCAAACATTATAACCACATTCTAAAGCAGCTTTCATTGCAAAACCATCACGAATATGCATATCTCGAAGCATTTCGCCTGTTTGAGAAACACGAACAGTTCCGTCTGTTAACACACCATCAACATCAAAAATAAAAGTCGTAATATGGTTCATTATTTGTTTATAGCTACTTGCCATGATCTAAAATAGATTTCGTTAGTATATGGTATAATTTGTGTTGATTTGCATCTTTTAAAAAATTAAGATGTATATCGATAGTTTGCATATCTTCTCTTTTTGCTGGACCTGTTTGTGCATCATTTGGAGAAAGCTGCATTATTTTATTTGCAGTTTCTTGAATTAATGGTTTTAAAATATCAAACGAAATTTGATTTTCTTCACAAATTGCGGCACCAATTTGGTACAAATGATTGACAAAATTATTGACAAAAACTGCGGCAACATGCAATGCCTTTCTTTGTTCTGAATTTATAGAATAAGTAACATTAGAAATTGACTTTGCAACTAGTTCTAATAATTGAAAATCGGCATCGTTTTGAGCTTCTAAGCAAATAGGTATTTGACTAAAATCGACTGCTTTATTTTTTGAAAATGTTTGTAAAGGATAGAAAACACCTTTCCTGTTTTTAGAGTCTAAATCATTGACATTCAAACTTCCAGAAGTATGTACTACCAATTTGTTTTCCAAAGGAAGTAGTGAAGAAGCTGACATAATAACATCGTCAGAAACTGCTATAATATAAACATCTGCTTCTTTCAAATTATTAAAATCAGATACAATCTTACTTTTATCCAAAAGATGAAAAAGACTTTTTTTATCTCGAGCTGCAACTTGAAGCAACGAAATATTTTCAGCTTTTTGGAAAGCAGAAATTAAGTGTTGGGCCACATTGCCTGAACCAATAATTACAATTGAAATCATTTGGCTAAAATAATAAAAAAGGTAGGATTGTAATTAAAAAGTATAACAAATACATTTAATTTAAATATCAAATTTAGTTTTATAATCTAAATTTGGACTTTCAAAAATTTTTGTTAAAAAAAGGTAATTTATTTATATTAAAATAAAAAACAATTCATTAGATTAGCAAAAGATTGAATTGAAAAACAAATAAAATTTCTTTTTTTATTTTTAAAAGTTTTTGTTATAAAGTTTTTAATTAAATCTTAGGTATAAGTATTTGAAAATAAAATTAATTTTAAGAGACTATAAATGAAAAAAATAGTAATTATTACCTCTGTTTTTATAATGTTTTTGAATTTTAGCTGTGCTATAAAAAGTGATAAATTGCAGTCAATGGTTCAAGCACGATTAATTGAAAAGAAAAAAAATAAAATTTCCAATCAATTTGTAGAATTCAAAATAAACAAAAATATTGCATTAGTAAATGAATGCAAACAAGAAAAAAACTCTTTTATTCCTGCTTTGCTCTATTGGGGTTGGAATTCTGAAATCATTTGTGAGTTTAATAAAGAAACTATTGAAAACCAGATAAATAGTTCGATAAAAGAGAGAATGATATCATTGGGATTGAATAAAATTTTTGATAATAAACGGCTTATAATAAATATTGATGATTTACCTTCAAAATTTAAGTATCAAGAAAAAGGAGATGTGTATTATTTTATATTTGCTTATGCTGTTTCTGAAAAACGATATATTGCACCAGAAAAAAATGACTTTAAAGGTAGTTATCAAATATTAAATAGAGATAATAGTATATACTTTGCAAAAGATTTTTTAGAAAATACAAAATTGTTACCTCAATCAGACGTTTACAAATCATCTAAAAAATTGAGTTGGCAATATATTGATGCTTACAATAATGAAATAGATAGATTAATCACTCTATTACTAGAAGATGTTAAAAAAAATATGGAAACAATTAAATCTTAAATAAAATGAAAAAAATATTCATAACAATTATTCTTCTTTTTCCTTTATTTGTTATCTCTCAAAAACTACACTATGGTAGTGGTGGAACGGTATTGGATTCTGAAAATAAAAAAATTAAATCAACACAAATGAGGGTTTTATTAGAAAATAATTCCGAAGCCTTAGCTTTATACAATACCGGTAGAAGTAAAAAAACATTTGGTAATGTTCTGTTTTATGGAGGTTTTGGGCTTATAGTTGCAAATGTAATCTCGGCAGTATCTACAGACAATACTACTTACAGTACCAGCAATTCGGGTTATGTAAATGTAGAATCTAAAAGAGCAAGTATGACAGTTGCAATAATTGGAGGTGTGTGTGTTGTTGCCTCAATACCAATAAAAATTGGTTATCCAAAAAAAATAAAATCGGCACTTTCAAGTTATAATAAAGGTCTTACAGATAATTACAAACCCACTCAAAAACTTACATTACTAGCTAGTAATCAGCAAATTGGTTTTAGGTATGAATGGTAATTTTATTTTATCAATTTTTTTTTTTTCTACAATGTTTTAAAATTGTTATTTCATAAATTTTAATTTATTGAAGTAAATATTAGTTTTTATAGCAAATTTGAAAATTTAGAAATATTAAAAATTTGTATCTATTAATTGAATCCATCTATTCTAGAAAATAATATAAATATTTAATAAATTGTTAAATATTTTTCAGATTAATTGTTTGTATGATTGCATAATAAAATTAATAATTAACTTACTTTTATCGATAAAATATGCATTTTAACGATTTTTCGTATATGAAATTTGGTTTCTACAACATATTGTATACGTTCATGACGCAAATAAAATCATTTAAAATATTGTGAGAACTACCGAAGCAAATATTGAAATTAATAGATTGAATGGGAAATTAACTTCAATCACAATTGATATGCCTATATGGGATAAAACTGTTGAGGATGATTTTTATCAGTTAATATACCCATTTTAGGTATTAAAACTTTTGCAAAAAATGATCAAGATGCTCAAGAAGCAATTAAAGAGTGTGTAAATCTTTTTTGTATTTCAAGCGAAAAATTTGGAAATGGACTAGAGACTGAATTGCGATTATTAGGATGGGAGTTTATTTCTGAAGATAAAAATGGTTCAATAATAATGGCATACAATACTTCAAATATTATTTTTGATCAAATTATGGAAACTGGAGATAAATTTGTTGAAACATTAGAGCTTACTTGCTAAATGTCGCATCCTACTGTAGATATTAGCTTTATCGACAAACAGATAAGAGCTAAGCAAGAGCTTGAGTTAAATGGATATTTTAAAGTAGGTAGGTCACACGCTTACATTACAAAAGGTCATGAACCATTACACAAACGTAGAATTATCGTAAGAGAATTTGATGATGAAAGATATAATGAACCACAAGTAAATTTTATGCAATCTACTGGAACTGCTATTGCATGGGGATTTATGCGAGAGTTGTTAGATTGGTATGAAAATGAAAGGCATTGGAAAGAAGGTGGATATTTTGTAAAAGATTAATATATCAATAACATATTGTTTTTATTAATCTAAGTATTCACAAATATTATTTGATACTTCTTTTTTATTAAAAAAAAATAATTTATCATCCAGTATTTTTAATGAATATAAATTAAAAAAACTACTATTAAATAACACTTAAAATTTCAGTTAAAAAAAATCAATTTCCTACTTTTTGAAGTATTTTTGCTTGACTCAAAATATTTCTCTACAATGGAAAAAAAGATACTTTCCTTTTTGTTTTCTACTCGTTTAATGGCTTTTTTATTCCTAGCATATGCAGTTGCAATGGCTTGTGGTACTTTTATAGAAAGCGAATACAATACAGATACAGCTAGAATATGGATTTATAACACCAAATGGTTTGAGGCTATTCACTTGTTTTTTCTCATCAATTTCGTAGGAAATATTAAAAGATACCAACTTCTAAAAAAAGAAAAATGGGCTACATTGTTGCTTCATCTATCTTTTATTTTCATAATTATTGGCGCGATAATTACTCGTTATATCAGTTACGAAGGTATGATGCCAATTCGTGAAGGAGCATCTTCAAATCTAGTATATTCAGACAAAACCTTTCTAACTTTTTTTGTAGATGGCGAATATCAAGGCGGAATGAAACGTAGAATTTTCGAAAGACCATTATTGCTTTCACCAGTAACCAATAATAATTTTACGATATCAAAAGAATTTGCAAAAACTCCTTTCGAAATAGTTTATAAAGACTATAAAATGGGTGCAACAGAAACCATTAAAGAAACTCCAAACGGAAATTTGTATCTAAAAATGGTTGAATCTGGAGATGGTTCTCGACACGAACATTACCTAAAAGAAGGTGAAATTCAGAATATCCATAATGTTTTATTTGCTTTGAATAAATTTACCAAAGGTGCAGTCAATATCACCACAAAAGGAAATATTTATTCTATCGAAACCCCATTTAATGGTCAGTTTATGCGAATGGCAGACAAAATGCAAGGGCAAGTTATCAAAGATTCTATGCAACCCTTGATGTTGCGCTCATTGTATAATGTTGGCGGAACGCAATTTGTTTTTCCAGAAATACCAAAAAAAGGAATTAAAGCCTATACTTCTAAAAATAATTATAAAGAAAAAAAACACGACGATGCCTTGATAATAATATTAAAATCGCAAGGGCAAGAACGAGAATTAACTTTATTAGGTTCAAAAGGAAAGCAAGGTGAACCTCAAGTTGTGAAAATTGGAAACCTCGATTTTACATTTTCTTTTGGTAGTAAAGTTTACGAATTGCCTTTTCAAATCAAGTTGAATGATTTTATTGCAACAAAATATCCAGGAACCGAAAAAAGTTATGCCGCTTTTGAAAGTCAAGTTACAGTTTTGGATAAAACTCAAAAAACTGATGCTCAAATCTATATGAATCATATTTTAGATTATGGTGGATTTAGATTTTTCCAATCCTCATTTGATCCCGACGAAGAAGGAACTGTTCTCTCTGTAAACCACGATTTTTGGGGAACTTTAATCACTTATATTGGCTATTTTATTTTGTTTTTTGCTATGATGGCTATCTTATTTACCAAGCATTCTCGTTTTGCTGATATAAAAAGAAAATTAGAAATTGTAAAAAATAAGAAAGCTAAATTAATCTCAATTTTCTTATTATTTTTTGGACTTACTTCTTATTCACAAGAACATAAAGATCATTTACCAACATCGCAACAAATTGATTCTGTTTTAGTTAAATATAAAGTAAATGAAAAACACGCTGCGCAATTTGGGAGATTGATAATTCAAGATGAAGGTGGAAGGATGAAGCCTATTAATACTTTTTCGTCTGAATTATTGCGCAAAGTAAGTAAAAGTGATACTTATAAAGATATGAATTCGGATCAGGTTTTCTTGTCTATGGTTCAGTTTCCTAGAGTTTGGTTTGAGGTTCCGTTAATTTATATTAAAAACGGAAATGACAGTATTCGAAAAATTATTGGATTAGATAGCAAAGAAAAGTATGCACCATTCATTAATTTTTTTGACGAAAAAGGAAATTATAAACTCACGTCTTATCTTGACGAAGCATACAAAGCGGCAACTCCAGACCAGTTTCAAAAAGATTTTATAGAAACCGATAGAAAAGTAAATTTATTAAACTCGGCATTGAGTGGAAGTATTTTAAAAATTTTCCCCATTCCGAATGATAAAAACAACAAATGGATATCGTATTTAAGTATAAACGAAGCAAATATCAAAGGAATAGATTCTACATTTGTCAGAAACATATTGCCATTGTATATGAGCACTTTAGACAGTGTGGCATTAAAAAATGATTATACCAATGCTGATTTCTATTTGAAAAGTTTAGAAAACTATCAGAAAAAATTTGGTAGCGCTGTTCGTCCTAGCGAAGACAAAATTAGTTCTGAGATAACCTATAATAAGTATGATGTTTTCAAAAAGCTATATTATTTGTATATGCTTTGTGGCGTTTTGATGTTATTGTTTACGATAATCAATATCTTTTTTGAAAAAAAAGCCATTCGTTATACAATCAATTCGTTTCATATTTTTATTGCAATTCTTTTCGGTCTACATACTTTAGGATTGGCAGCAAGATGGTATATTTCGGGTCACGCACCTTGGAGTGATGCTTATGAAAGTATGATTTATGTGGCTTGGGCAACAATGTTTTTTACTTTGGCATTCGATAGAAAATCAAAACTAACAGTAGCTTCTGGAACTTTTGTAGCATCAATGATTTTGATGATTGCACATTGGAATTGGATGGATCCATCAATTGCCAACTTGCAACCCGTTTTAAATTCGTATTGGTTGATGATTCACGTAGCAGTAATTGTTGCGAGTTATGGACCATTTACCCTTGCAATGGTACTAGGAGTTGTTTCCTTGATTTTGATGTTGTTTACCAACGAAAAAAACAAAATCAAAATGGATTTGAACATTAAAGAAATTACCTATATCAATGAAATGGCACTTACAATTGGATTGGTTATGCTTACCATAGGAAATTTTCTTGGCGGACAGTGGGCAAACGAATCCTGGGGAAGATATTGGGGTTGGGATCCAAAAGAAACGTGGGCATTAATCAGTATTATGATTTATGCATTTGTTATTCACGCACGTTTTGTACCATCATTAAGAGGAAAATGGATTTATAATTTAATGAGTGTTTTGGCATTCTATTCTATTATGATGACTTATTTTGGAGTAAATTTTTATTTAACCGGAATGCACTCTTATGCAAGTGGCGATAAAGTAGTTACACCAAGTTTTGTCTATTATTCTGTGGCTTTTGTAGCTGTTTTAGGTATATTTTCTTTTATTAAATACAAAAAATATTGGAGTTCAAAATAGTTACTTTAATTTAACAAAAAATTAGTTTCTGTTTGTATATTTTTTTGTTTTTTTACGAATAAATAAATTTTAAGATGAAAAAAATAGTTTTAGCATTAACTGGAATTTTATTCTTTTTAAGCACCAGTAGTCAAGCACAAATAGAATCTTTAAACGAAAAAAAAATGGAAGAAAAAACCATATATAAATATAAAGTTCTAGGAATCAATGGCAAAGAATTTGATTTTGAAACTTTAAGAGGAAAAAAAATATTGATTGTAAACACAGCATCAAAATGTGGTTATACTCCTCAATATGCTGAATTAGAGTCGTTGTATGAAAAATATAAAAATAAAAATTTTGTCATTATAGGATTTCCTTCAAACGACTTTGGAGAACAAGAACCAGGAACTAATAAAGAAATTGCTGCATTTTGTAAAGCAAATTACGGAGTTACTTTTCCTATGATGGAAAAAATTGCGGTTACTGGAGAAGAAATGAATCCATTATATCAATTTCTAACAGATAAAGACAAAAACGGTTTGCAAAGTTCTAAAGTTGAATGGAATTTTCAAAAATACTTAATCAACGAAAAAGGATATTTAGAACAAGTATTATTGTCTAAAGTTAAACCTACAGATAAAGAAATAGTTGAGTTTATAAACAGATAATTATAGCATTTTTTGCATAATTACTGAATTTAACCATCTATTGAATTTGAAACCTGATTCTTTAATAAATCCAACAGTTTCAAAACCAAATAAAGAATGAAATTCCACACTACTCTGATTTTCCGAATCAATAACGGCAATCATAGTGTGGAGTTTTTGTTTTTGAGCCAAGTTTATTAATTCTTGCATAAGCAATGTACCTATTCCTTTTCCAATAAAATTTTGATGGGCATACACTGAATGTTCTACAGTGTATTGATAAGCTTCTCGCATTCTGAATTCGCTATAATACCCAAAACCAACAACTTCATTATCTATAGTAGCTACAATTATTGGAAATCCTTTTTTTAGTTTATCCTCAAAAATAGTTATTTGATGTTCTAATGTTCTTAGATTATAATCGTATAATGCAGTGGAGTTTATGATATTATAATTGATAATTTCTAAAATGAAACTTGTATCAGCAACAGTATATGGTCGAATTTTTATTTCCATAGTTTTATTTTATACCTAATTGTAATAATAAATCATCGGCATCTTTGGTATTAAAACCCAAATTTTTATTCCGGTCTTTGGCTTTTTGTGCTTGCAGAATTGCATTTTTTGGGTCATTTATTTTTTGATATAATTTTGATAATAAAATAAAACCATCAGTAGATTCTAGTAATTCGTTTGCATGTTTTGTCCAAGAAATTGCTTGATTCAAATGAGCATTGTCGTAGGTATGAATCAAATAATTATTCGAAATATCTTTAATTATTTTGTCACTTGTCCAAACAAATTTCTCTACATATTCTAGTGCAGATTTGCAATATGCAGACCAGTTTTTTGCTTTTTCATATACTTGAAGATCATAATTTAAAACCAACGAATCTGATATATGCAAATTCATCGATTTGCAAATAGCACGTTTTTTTTGATAAGTTAAAGTATCTGCTCGAACAGTATAAGGTTGTAAAAGTTCAGCAATAATATTTCCTATTTTTTTCTGAATTCTTTTTGCAGAAGCAACGGTTTCAAATTCTTTTTGATGTTGCAACACAAATTGAAAAGGTCTTGATTCTATTTCTGTGACGCCATTTGCAATTATTTTCCAGTTGGTATCACTTACTAATTGAGCATCAGTTTGAGTAGCTAAATATTTTTGAGCAATCGGATTAAGTATTTTTCGGTCACTTCCTTTTTTGAGTGTATTTATATAGTTTAAACATTTTTCACCATTACTAATATCATCATTGAATTGTTTTTCTAAATAAGGCAATTGCATTTTAGGATTTAAAGCACTCTTTACTTCAATTAAAAAATCTTCGGCTTTTTTTTCACTATTGAAAGTATACAATAAAGTTTCGTTCTCGTCTAAAAACAAAAAAGTAGGATAGGCTTTTATTCCAAAAGCACTTTTAAAAAACTCACCTTCTTCTTTTTCAATATCTTGCCAAGCACAAATAAAATTTTTATTCATAAAATTAGCAACTGTACTATCTTTAAAAACTTCACTTTTCATTTTGTTACAATGCGAACACCAAGTAGCATATAGCATATAAAAAACGGGTTTATGTTCAGTTCTTGCTCTGTTTATAACAGATTGGTAGCTACTATTATCAAAATTAATTTCTTTTTGAGCAAAACAGGAGATTGAAAAAATGAATATTGATACAAAAAAGAAAGTTGAAATAAGATGTTTCATTTTATTAAGATTATTATTTTGGTTTATTTTCGACTTACAAATATATTTTGTTTTTATTCAATTAATGTATTATTAATCTGTTAAATTTAAACATAAGTTAGTAACTTTGAAATTCTATATATAACCAATGATTTATCCAAAAATTCCGTTAGCACAAAGCATCATTCAAATTTGTTTGGCAAAAGGTGTAAATCATATAGTAATTTCTCCTGGATCTAGAAATGCACCACTTACTATAGGGTTTGTAAACAATCCAGAATTTACATGTTATAGTATCGCAGATGAACGATGCGCAGCTTTTTTTGCAATGGGAATTGCACAACAAATCAACAAACCAGTTGTAGTAGTTTGTACTTCTGGTTCTGCATTGTTAAATTATTATCCAGCATTTGCAGAAGCGTTTTATAGTCAAATTCCGCTAATTATACTTTCGGCTGATAGACCAATACATAAAATAGATATTGGTGACGGTCAAACAATTAGACAAATGAATGTTTTTCAAAACCATTCGTTATACAATGCCAATCTAACAGAAGGTGAAACTCCCGAAAATGATTATAAAATAAACGAAGCAATAACAGTTTCTTTTAATCAAAAAGGACCAGTTCATATCAATGCACCTTTTGAAGAGCCTTTATATCAAACAGTCAGGAAATTATCGGTTGATCCGACTATTTCGGCTCTTGCCAAAGTTTTTAAAAACATTTCGATTGATGATATTATTGCCACAACCAATATTTGGAATTCGGCAAAAAAGAAATTAATTTTAGTTGGAGTCAATGAACCAGACACAATTGATTCAGAAATAATAGAAGCATTTGCAAATGATCCTTCGATAATAGTAATGACCGAAACTACATCAAATTTGCATCACCCGAATTTTATAAACAATATCGATACTATTATTACTCCATTTAAAGAAAAAGATTTTAAAGATTTTCAACCAGAAATTCTCATCACTTTTGGCGGAATGGTAGTTTCAAAACGGATAAAGGCTTTTCTGCGAATCTATAAACCTGAACATCATTGGCATATAGATTCGTTAAGAGCATACAATACTTATGGAGCTTTAGCGCATCATTTTGAAGCAAATCCAAATGATTTTTTTCATCAAATACATCCTTTTACTAAAATTGTTGATAGCGATTATTTTCAGAAAGGACAATCTTTAAAGGCTTTTAGAAGTATAAAACATAAACACTATTTAGATAAAATTCCGTTTTCTGATTTAAAAGCTTTTGAAAGTATAATGATAAGTTTGCCACAAAATAGTATGTTACAATTAGGGAATAGTTCCACAATACGTTATGCTCAATTGTTTGACATAAACTCTAGTATTTCAGTATATTGTAATCGCGGTACAAGCGGAATTGACGGTTGTACTTCTACTGCAATTGGTGCAGCTGTCGGAAGTAATAAAGAGACTATTTTGATTACAGGCGACATTAGTTTTTTGTATGATAGTAATGCTTTATGGAATCAATATATTCTTAAAAATTTTAAAATTATTGTTATTAATAATGGTGGTGGAGGTATTTTTAGAATTTTACCAGGACATCAAGAGGATAAAGTTTTTAATACTTTTTTTGAAACTTCACATTGCTATACTGCCGAACATTTAGCCAAAATGTATAATTTTGATTATAGTATTGCAAGTAATGAAACAAATTTGAAAGTCCAATTAGCTACTTTCTTCAAGCAAAACAATAAACCTTCGATTCTCGAAATTTTTACACCTACATTAAACAATAATAAAATTTTGTTGCAATATTTTAAAGAATTGCTGTAAAATTTTATAAAAAAGTATCATAATCAATTTTCTTTTACTTAATTTTGATAAAAACAATTCTATTAACTAAAATTATATTTGTTCATTATGAGTAAAAGAGACGAACTTATCGTAAAATACGCCGCAGATTTAAAAGATAAATGCGGAGTAACACCAAATATGGATTTACTTACCAAAGTAACTATTGGTTGTGGTCCTTCTATCTATAATGCTGATGCTTCTACAATTGCAGGAAGTCAACAATCTGAGTTAGATACTGTAAAAAACAATTTCTTGATCAAGAAATTAGGATTAAAAGATGGTCCTGAATTGTCAAAAGCAATTGATGCTGTTTTAGATCAATATGGTCGTTCTATTAAATCAAAATACAGAGCAGTTGTTTATTATTTATTGGCAGTTCACTTCAAAAAAGAGAGTGTTTATAAATAATATACCGTTTCCAAAAACAAAAAGCGTTCTAATTTTGAACGCTTTTTTTATGTTTTTAATGAATGTTTTTATTTTTTAATCAATTTTATAGTTTTTAAATGGTCTAATTTCACAAAATAAGTTCCGTTTTTTAATTCTTTTATAGAAATAGCAGAGGTATCTATTATATTAAAATCTTTAATTTTTTGTCCTAAAGTAGTATAGATTTCACCTTTAGAATATTGATTTCCGTTAGCAATACTAAAAGAATCGTAAGTTGGATTAGGATAAATAATAGTTGGCTTGGTAGCAAATTCGTCAGTTTTTAAATTAGAAAAATTGATTTTAGTCAAAAAAGGATAATAGGTATTTTGATTAGATTCTGTATGTTGTAAAGTTTCAAAAGTAGAGGAACCTCTTGCAATACCAGAAACAAAAATATCTCCAGAAGTATTTACTGTTATGCCATCACAACGATCAGTATTTAGTCCGCCAGCAGTTTTTGCCATCAGAATAGTTCCGCTAGAATCATATTTTAAAATTAATGCATCTTGATAAATTGTAGAAGTGGTTGTGATATTATTTCCCCAATTAACATTTTGAGAGGCACTTCCTGCAAAATAAATATTACCGATTGTATCTAAAGTAAAAAAATTTCTTTTACCAACAAAAGCTCTTCCAGCGCCAGGAACTTCGCGAACCCATTGAAAATTTCCTGAAGTATTGA
This sequence comes from Flavobacterium sp., assembly GCA_043744095.1. Classification (GTDB taxonomy): domain Bacteria; phylum Bacteroidota; class Bacteroidia; order Flavobacteriales; family Flavobacteriaceae; genus Flavobacterium. The sequence goes on along the minus strand of JAYTVI010000080.1, from coordinate 63,600 downwards.
GCTTGGCAATAAAAAAATCATAACCACCACTTGGTCCTTCAGCAACAATATTGTCAAAAGTATATGCTCCGTATAATGTAGAACAAAAATAAACTTCATCCGGAGTTCTTGCTTTTACTTGAGGATCAGAACAAGTGATGTCTTGAATGTATTTTACCCATTGAAAAACTCCTTCTGCACTATATTTGGCAACATAAGTATTATAAGATAGCGTTGTTGGTGCACTAACTCCAGCATAAATAGCATTTGAAGCAGCACAACCTCCAGCTACATATATATTACCTTGATTATCAACACTTACAGACGAAGCTACATTTACTCGTTGTTGAGTAATTGTCAAAAGTGTATTTCCGTTTGAATCTAATTTTTTTACATAGGAATTATTGAAATCATCAAAACAGATATAAACTAAATCATTACTATCAACAGCCAATGATTTAAAATTATTAGTATTAGCAATTTCTTGATGCCATAACAAGGTACCATTTGTATCAAATTTTAAAAGTATTTGATTTTCACCTTGTTCACTAGTAGAAATTGTTAAATTGTCTATAGTCATCGTTTGAATATAATCTGCAGCAACATAAATATTTCCAGAAGAATCTGAAATCATATTATTAACTTGTACTTTTCCTGTGATTGTTTTTTCCCACAACAATTCTCCTGCAGCATCGTATTTATTATAGAATAAATCGCCAAATATTTGACTGTAATTATACGCATTGTCTTTGAATCCTGAAAAATAAGCATTTCCGTTGTTGTCTATTGTAGTTGGATAACCAATTAAACTACCATTTGAATTGAAATTTATTATTGGTGTAACAAGCCATTCAAACGTCTGTGATGACAAAATAATAGAAAAGAAAAGTAGCAATAAAGTAAATATTTTTTTCATATAAAATGCTTTTAATCACAAATTTACAAAAAAAAAGACTCGATTCGATATTTTTTTAAATTTTAAAAAATTCTTTTCTTCCAATATCGTTTGCCATAATCACAAAAAATTTCTTCACCCATTTTTATTTTTTTGATGGCGATAAGACAAACATTTTCATTTTCATCTAATGTAATTTTTGAATTATTTTTTAAATTAGATGAAACATTGTTGCTTGAATCGTTGGCAAATTTTGCAAAACAATTAGTATTTTTACAATCTAAAATACTACCGTTTAATAAATTCATAAAGTAGTCATTATTACCCTCTTTTGCTCTTATTTCAGACTCAGAATCAGATAGAATTTCACCTTTAAAAACGGCAATGATTTCGTCTTTGTAAATAGGTATAGCAGTAAAAAGACCATTACCAGAATTATTAATTTGAGATTTTGACACATACAAATAATCAGATTCTGGAGAATCAATTGCATTAGAATCAGGATTTGTTTTTAAAGTATTCATTCTTAGAATTTCAATTTCAAAAATACAAAGAACTAATCATAAATGGTATTATTGGATAATTCTTATTTTAAAACTTCTAAAGTTTGTACCTTTGCCCTTTAAAATTTTGCAATGATTGAAATCGGAAAATACAATACCCTTACCATACTTCGTGATACCAAAGTAGGATTATTTCTAGGAAACCCAGTTACAGATCCAGAAGGTATTGAAGATATACTTTTGCCCAATAAATATGTTCCTCAAAAATTTGAGATTGGAGACGAATTGATCGTTTTTGTTTATTTAGATCACGAAGAAAGACCAGTTGCCACAACTCTTGAGCCTTATATTTTATTAAATGAGTTTGCATTATTGCGTGTTAATCATGTAAATCAAGTTGGCGCCTTTATGGATTGGGGGATGGAAAAAGATATTTTGGTTCCGTTTAAAGAACAAGCTAGACCAATGGAGAAAGGCAAACGATATCTAGTTTATTTGTATATAGATGAAAAAACCAATCGACTTGTAGCTTCTAGCAAAACCAATCAATTTTTGAATAATGAAACTCTAACAATAGAAAAAGGGGAAGAAGTAGATTTGATTGTTTCACATATTACCGAATTGGGTATAAATGTGATAATTAACGAAAAACACAAAGGACTTTTGTATAAAGATGAAGTTTATGATGATGCAATTAGAACTGGTGATCGAATGATTGGTTATATCAAAAACATTAGACCTGATAATAAAATCGATGTTTCGCTACAAAAGCAAGGTTACGAAAATGTAGAACCTAATGCCGAAAAAATTCTTGATGAATTAAGAGCAAGTCGTGGTTTTCTAAGATTGAATGACAACTCACATCCAGAAGACATAAAAACGGTGCTCAAAATGAGTAAGAAAACTTTCAAAAAAGCAATAGGAGCATTGTATCGTGAGAAATTAATTGAGATAAAAGACGACGGAATTTATTTATTAAAGTAATAAATATTTTAATTATTCACTTCAATTTTAGGATTTATTTTCAATAATTCAGAAATAAACTCTTCACTATTTTTGGGCGAAACATATACATCTTCTAATTCTTCGTTAGAAATAATATACCCTTTTGTATCCAAAGCAGGCTTCATCGTTACAGGCACATTCAATCCTGAATAATATTTTATTTTTTGTATTTTTTGTATATTGATTCTACCACGAAAAGGACCAGATCGATAGAGCAAAAAATGACTTTTAATTACATATCTAGTATCGAGCAACACCCAAATAATGATACCAATTACCAATGAAATAATAAACAATGGTATTAGATTTAAATTTTCTTTTTTTATCCCAATTACTACTAAGGCAAGTAAAAGAATTACGAGTATCCAAAGGATAGAAACCGTAAAAGTATTTTTTGAAGAAAGAAAGCGATTCATTTGTTTAGCAATTTCATTTATTATTTAAAAATTCACATTAAATTCGATTTCCAAATGTGTAAAATCTAAAAAATGGTTTAATTTTACGCTAAATTAATACAATTTGCCATATGATTGACTGGAAAACCGTAAAAGATTTTGAAGACATCACTTATAAGAAATGTAATGGTGTTGCAAGAATAGCATTTAATAGACCAAATGTAAGAAATGCTTTTCGTCCAAAAACAACTTCAGAGTTGTATCAAGCATTTTATGATGCACAAGAAGATACCTCAATAGGAGTTGTTTTATTATCTGCCGAAGGTCCATCAACCAAAGATGGTGTCTATTCTTTTTGTAGTGGTGGCGATCAAAATGCAAGAGGTCATCAAGGTTATGTTGGAGACGATGGTCAACACCGATTGAATATTCTCGAAGTGCAACGATTGATTCGATTTATGCCCAAAGTTGTCATTGCAGTAGTTCCTGGTTGGGCAGTTGGAGGAGGACATAGTTTGCATGTAGTTTGTGATATAACATTGGCAAGCAAAGAGCATGCTATTTTTAAACAAACCGATGCAGATGTTACTAGTTTTGATGGTGGTTATGGTTCTGCTTATTTGGCCAAAATGGTTGGACAAAAAAAAGCAAGAGAAGTTTTCTTTCTGGGACGTAATTATTCAGCACAAGAAGCTCTAGATATGGGAATGGTAAATGCAGTAATCCCTCATGATGAGTTAGAAAACACCGCATATGATTGGGCTCAAGAAATATTAGCCAAATCGCCAACATCTATAAAAATGCTCAAATTTGCAATGAATTTGACAGACGACGGAATGGTTGGACAACAAGTTTTTGCAGGAGAAGCTACTCGATTGGCTTATATGACAGATGAAGCAAAAGAAGGTAGAAATGCTTTTCTTGAAAAAAGGAAACCTAATTTTGAAAAAAAATGGTTGCCATAATTAAGATTCTAAAGACAAATTCTAAATTATTACTTTCTTGATGGAAAATTTCACAAATGATACCATAGATACAACACAACTTCCTAGATTTGAAGAGGTTCAATTTTCTAGTTTGCATCCTTCTTATTGGAAAGTTTCCTTAATTTTTATTGGAATTATATTTTTAATTCTAGGAATTGCTTTAGGTTATGGTATTTTTTTTGAACCTCTAATTGCAATTTATAAATTAGAATTATCTCTTGTTTTAGGTGTTTTTATTTTATTGATAATAGTATTTTCTAGAATAGCTTTTCTAAAAAAAGGATTTGCATTTAGAAATCATGATGTACTTTTTAGAAACGGAATTATAGCTACAAATACAATCGTAATTCCTTATAATAGAATACAACACGTAGCTTTACATGAAGGAATGATTTCACGTTTTTTTGGGTTAGCAAAAATAGAAATTTTTACTGCCGGAGGAGATTCTAGTGATATTGAAATTCCTGGAATTCTAAAAGAACAAGCCGAAAACATCAAACAATTGTTAATGGGTAAAATTCAAAAAAAATTATAATGGAAACCCATTTCGACAAGCCACAAAGGCAATCTAAGATTGGGATTTTGATTATGTTTCTCGATTCAATCCAGCATTATGGTAGAGCATTTTGGCCGATTTTGGTACTTTGGATTTTAAAATTTAATGAAATTAGTAAATTGTATTATTTTATATGTATACCAGTTATTTTTATTATAATTGGAATTATTGCATATCTAAAATTTATCAATTTTACATTTTATTTAGACCACCAAAACGATGAATTTATTATCACTAATGGCGTTTTCAATAAAACAAAAACAGCAATTCAATTACACAAAATACAACAGGTAAATATCAATCAATCTCTGATTCAAAGAATTATAGGAGTCTATACTTTAGATGTTGATACAGCTGGAAGTAACAGCAAAGAAGGTATAATAAAAGCTATTTCGCATCCGTTAGCAATAGAATTAAAATCGAGATTGCTAGATAATGATAATAAGATTGAAAATCTTGAATTAGTTTATACAAAAGTTGCTGATAATTTGCAAGAAGCGCAACCTTTTATATCGATTAGCCTACTTAGTTTGATAAAAATTGGTATTACATCCAATTATGTAAAAAGCTTTTCGTTGCTTTTGATTTTTTTCTTTACAATTACCGAAAACATAAATAATTTTACCGGAAATGATATATTAAATAATGATAAAATTCAAAATTATTTTGATCAAAGTTTTATAGTACAAACTATATTGGTTGCTGTTTTTGTAATTTTCTTTATAGTTTTGTTGATAAATTTAGGAAGAGTTATAATAAAATATTTCGATTTTAATATCACAAAACAAAAAGGCTCTTTACTTATGCATTATGGGTTAATCAATACAAAAAGTACTATTTCAAAACCAGAAAAAGTTCAAATAACAGCAATAACACAAAATTATTTTCAAAAAAGAATGAATATTTTAGAATTGAAAATAAAACAAGCGACTGGTGGTGTAAAAGAAAAACAAAAAGCGGGAATAGAAATTCCGGGATGTAATGCTTTTGAAAAAGATGAAATACTAAAACTTATTTTTGATCATATTCCTGAAAAAGGAGTGATGTTGAAACCTAATTTTCGTAAATTTGGGTTTGCATTATTTGTTACAATAGGATTACCTTTGTTTGGATTTTATTTTTTTAGAGTTAATAATCCAACAGAAGGATTACAGTTTAATTATGTCATTCCGTTTTATGTTCTTTTTATGGGAATATTGAACTATTTTTTTTATAAAAACCACCGACTTTTTATAAACAATAAATGTATTATCAAACAGAGTGGTGCTTGGGATATTACAAACGAGATTATTGTTCCGAGTAAAATACAAGCGATTTCTACATCGCAATTGTTTTGGCATAAAAACTTAAATATTGGTTCATTAACATTGCATACAGCAGCTGGAAATTTAACTTTGCAATTGGGAGATTTTACGAAAATTAAAGAATACATCAACCTTTGGTTGTATGAAATTGAAACGTCTGATAGCAATTGGATGTAAATAAATTAAATATAAAAATAAAATGAAACATTGGATTCAAGCCGCAAGATTACGAACATTACCACTTTCGGTTTCAGGTATATTAGTTGGGAGTTTTTATGCGATGTCGCAATCGATGTTTAATTGGAAAATTGTGATTTTTGCTCTTTCGACTACATTAGGACTTCAAGTATTATCAAATTTTGCAAACGATTATGGTGACGGTATAAAAGGAACCGATAACGACGATAGAGTTGGACCAAAACGTGCAATTCAGAGCGGAAACATAACCCCAGAAGCAATGAAAAAAGCTATTATCATCACATCTTTATTAACTTTAATTTCGGCAATTTTACTGATTTATTTTTCATTCAAAAATCATAATTTAGGATTTTCATTATTCTTTTTAGTATTAGGTTTTTTAGCTATTGCTTCTGCAATACGATATACAGTAGGAAATTCGGCATATGGATATCGTGGCTATGGCGATATTTTTGTTTTTGTATTCTTTGGTTTAGTTAGTACAATGGGAATCTATTTTATGTTTGCAAAATCCTTAGAAAACGGATATTTATTATTACTACCTGCAACTGCAATAGGTTTTTTGAGTGTAAGTGTTTTGAATCTCAATAATATGCGTGATGAAATCTCTGATCGTAAAGTTAGAAAAAATACGATTGTTGTAAAAATAGGTGGGGCAAAAGCAAAAATGTATCATTATTTTTTAATTATTTCGGCTATGATTTTGGTTTTGCTTTTTGCTTATTTGAGTGATTTTCATTTTGATCAATATATTTTTGTAGTTGCTTATTTTCCATTAATAAGCCACTTAATCAAAGTATATAAAAATAAAGATACAAGAGCATTAGATCCAGAATTAAAAAAAGTAGCCATTAGTACTTTTCTACTTGCCATTTTACTTTCATTGTGTTTGATATTCTTTTTATCAGATATTCTTGTCAATAATTCATAAACAATAAATTTATACCTATTAAATGAGCATAACGGAAATGCGATGCAAACACCGATAATGATATGCGAATTACATATGACCGTTAAAAAACAATAAATATCAACATATGAAAATTACATTCTACGGTCACGCATCATTAGCAATTGAAGTTAGTGGTAAAACAATACTTGTTGACCCATTTATATCGGCAAACCCAAAAGCAAGTCATATCAATTTGAATGAGTTGAAACCAGATTATATTTTTCTGACACACGCACATCAAGACCACACACTGGATGTAGAATATATTATGCAAAACAATCCCAATACCATAATAGTTTCAAATGCAGAAATTGTGACTTATTATTTATCAAAAGGGTTTCAATGTCATATGATGAATCATGGCGGAAGCTGGAAATTTGATTTTGGCACAGTAAAATATGTAAATGCTATACATTCTAGCTCCTTTGCAGACGGTACTTATGGTGGTAATCCAGGAGGATTTGTTATAGAAGGAGAGCATAAAAATATTTATATTGCTGGTGACACAGCATTGACAATGGATATGAAACTTATCCCATTGAGAACCAAACTTGATTTGGTAATTTTACCAATAGGAAATAATTTTACAATGGATGTAAAAGATGCAATTATTGCATCAGATTTTGTAGAATGTGACAAAATATTAGGCTATCATTATGATACTTTTGGTTTTATAGAAATCAATCACGAAGATGCAATAAAGCAATTTTTTGATAAAGGCAAAGATTTAATGTTGCTTGAAATTGGTGCTTCAATTGAATTGTAAATAAAAAAAACACATTTAGATTTTTTTAATAATTTCAATTGCGTTTTTTTATTCTATATCTTTTATAAATTCGTCATATTCTGCATAAAAAAGTTCAAAAGCACTCATTTTAGTATAGAAAAAGTTATAAATTTCTTCCCAATAACTTTTGTTGCTAACTGATATTTGATTTTTTTCGACCCAAATCTTGCTAATCGTTTTTCCGTTTTCTAAAGTATGATTTTTTTGATAAACCAACTCTTTGATAAACTCTTCTTCAAGAATATTTTTTAAAGCAACAATTTTTTCAAAATATGCCAATCTTTTGTCTTCATTTCGATGTTCGATTTCAATACTTACTTGAGCCTTAGTATTATCTACAAAAAATTTAAATGAAAAATCTTTGATTTTGGTATCATATAAAACCCATTTTTTCGGGTATTTTTCTGCAAAAGTTACCCAAAATTCTTGTTTTAGTTTTTGATTTTCTTGTTTAGAATACATTGTGCTATAAGTATTTATGTAAAAACATTTTTATTAAAGAAGATTAAACTGTAACTTCGTAAAACAATTGTATTTTTTGCAAAAATAAGCTTTGATTATGGATTTTCAAGATTTTATTCTTCGTATTCCAAAAATAGAAAGTGAATTGCTGCTCGGTGAAACGGCACACCAAATTATGTCTCCACCAGAACGTCTTGAAATTATCAAAAATCTAAATATAGATTCTCAAAATCCTAGAGTAGCAGCAGTAATGATGCTGTTTTATCCCAAAAATTATAAAACACATTTGGTACTTATTGTGAGAACAACTTATCCTGGAGTACATTCGTCACAAATAGCATTTCCTGGAGGTAAAGCAGAAATTTATGATGGCTCTTTATCAGAAACAGCTTTGCGAGAGACTCATGAAGAAATAGGAATTGCACCACATCAAATAAATTTAATTAGACCTTTTACGCAAGTTTATATACCGCCAAGCAATTTTATGGTTTATCCTTATTTAGGATTTAGTACTTCTGAACTAGAATTTAAACCCGATCCGAGTGAAGTTGCTGGAATAATTGAGTTACCACTTACTGAATTTTTAGATGAAAATAATGTTGTTTTGAGACCAATGTCAACTTCATATTCTGTTGAAATTCAAGTGCCAACATTCAAAATACAAGAACATTATGTTTGGGGTGCAACGGCAATGATATTGAGCGAACTCAAAGAAACTCTAAAAATGGTGTTGTAAAGTGTAAGATTTTGATAAATTTGTCTTACTTATTTTCTAAATTTAATTCAATTATGGGTTTATTCAAAAGAAATCCTTTTGGTCACATCCTTTTTATAAAAAAATGGTTAATCAGAATTTTTGCAGTTTTAACTCATCGTCGTTACAGGGGTTTTAATGATTTGCAAATTGATGGATCTGAAATAATAAAAACATTACCCAATACTAATGTGCTATTTATTTCAAATCATCAAACCTATTTTGCAGATGTTGTAGCAATGTTTCATGTGTTTAACGCAAGTTTGAGTGGTAGACAAGATACCATTAAAAATGTTGGTTATATATGGCAACCCAAAATGAATATTTATTATGTTGCAGCCAAAGAAACTATGGAAGCTGGATTATTGCCAAGAATATTATCATATGTTGGCGCAATAACTGTAGAAAGAACTTGGCGTGCAAAAGGAAAAGATGTAACCGAAAAAAGAGATGTTAACCCTAGTGATACTGAAAATATAAAAATTGCACTTGACGATGGTTGGGTAATAACATTTCCGCAAGGAACAACCAAATCGTTCAAACCAGTTAGAAAAGGTACTGCTCATATTATCAAACAGCACAAACCTATCGTAGTTCCTATTGTTATTGACGGATTTCGTCGTTCGTTTGACAAAAAAGGATTAAGAATGAAAAAGAAAGGTATTTTACAAACTTTTACAATCAAAGAACCACTTGATATAGATTATGAGAATGATACTATTGATACAATTGTCGAAAAAGTAGAATTTGCAATTGAGCAGCATCCATCTTTTCTAAAAGTGCTTTCTGTCGAAGAAATAGAAGAGCAAAAAGAACTTGACCGATTACGTCAATGGGAGTATTAGTCTACAAATCAATCTTTTTTAATTCTTTATAATTAGCAAATAGTTTTTTGAGTAAAACACCATATAATAGTTGATAAAAAAACCAAAATAATCCAATTATAATAAAAATAAAAACGATTGAAATTAAGGTGCAAATACTAATAAAATAAGTTTGATGACCTTGAGAAATTTCTTTATCCATCAAGGATATCATTTTTGGATTGTGATTAAAAAGCATAACAATAGTAATAATGATACTTATTCCTATCATTGCCAAATTATACCAAATATAATTTTGAACTGTTTTTTTGGTTTTCAAAATATTTTTCATCAATTGTTGTGTTGCATCTGTGGTACAAATACTTCTGTAGTTTTTATAAAAAACTATGATAAACCCAATGATAATGATGTAATTGACAATATTAATTATCAACATTAGATTTTCAATTCCATATTCTTTTAATTTTTGAACATAGTTATCATCTGTAATTACTATAGTAATAATATTCCAGAAAATAAATTCAATGATACTAATAATCAAAATCCATTTTACAATTGAGGATGATTTTTGGTGCAACATTTTATAAATTTCTCCTTCTGAAACTTGGTCTGAAGAATAATTTTCTTTTTGCCAAGCTTTTTTTAATAATTCTAATTCTTCCATAATCCTTAGGGATTTAATATTTTTTTCAATTTCGTTTTCACTCGATTCATTTTTACTCTTGCATTCACTTCTGATATACCTAATGTTTCTGATATTTCGTGATAATCTTTATCTTCAAGATACATAAAAACTAGTGCTTTTTCGATATCATTTAGCTGATGAACAGCTTCATACATTAGTTTTATTCGTTCTTCTTCTTCATAATTATAATCGTCTTGTTTTATAAAATAATTTGTAGTGTCTATTGATGAAGTTGCAATAGTTCTTATGCTTTTTCGATATAGGGTAATGGCAGTATTCAAAGCAACACGATATGCCCAAGTAGAAAATTTAGATTCTCCTCTAAATTTAGGAAAAGCTTTCCATAATTGAATGGTAATTTCCTGAAACAAATCTTTATGAGCATCTTCACCAGAAGTATATAATCGACAAATTTTGTGAATTATATTCTGGTTTTGTTTTAATTGTGTTACAAAAGATTGTTCTAAATCTTGACTCATATCTTTATTAGTGAACAAAAAGAGCGATTTGTTACAAATTTACCAATTTAATTGAAGTGCAAAACAAGTTTTATCATCTTTAATGATGCTAAATACAGTATGATTTTCTGAAATACTTTCGTGAATTTCGACTTTGTCTTTTATAAATAATTCTTTCATAAAATTCATCTCAAAACTTGTAATAGCTTGATTTAGAATGTTTTTTTCATCAATACAATCCAAACACCATTCTAGGTATTTGACATTATTAACGTGATTGACAATGTCAAGATCAGAAAGTACAACCTTTTTTTCAAAAACAATTTCCTTCTCATTTTGGATGTTTATTTTAGAAAACGTAACTTGTGTAGCTTTGTTATCAGGAAATTTTTCAAAATGTTCGTGTGGCAATGCCAAAGCTTCTGGTTTTCTAGTTTTTGTATTAAAAACTGCCCAGAAGGTCTCAGATCCAATCATTTTTTTATTATTTACAAAAACTTCTAAGGCTCGTACAGATCGTGAATTTTCGAGATTTTTAATCCAAGTTTTTATAGTGATTGTGTCTTTCCATTTTGGCATTTGCAGTATTTCTACTCGCATTCTGCTCAAAACCCAAGCTTGATTGTATTGTTGCATTTCAACAAAACTTATGCCTCCCAATTCAGAATGAGATGCAGCAGTAAGTTGTAACATATTGCATAAATCGGTGTATTTTAATATTCCATTTGGAGTGCATTGCGTAAAATTGACTTCCCAATCTTTACTATAAATTGAAGTGAAATTTGATGCTATTGGCATTTGAAATTATAATTTGAAATTATTTTATTGATATGGTCAATTATTATTTTTTTATCTGTAAAATAATCAAACCATTTTACATTTTCAATACGTTTGAACCAAGTGAGTTGACGTTTGGCAAATCTCCGTGTATTTTTTTTGATTTCTTCAACAGCAAATTCTAAATTAATTTTATTTTCAAAATAGTCAAACAATTCACTATAACCAACAGTTTGTAAGGCGTTTAAATCTTTATTTAGAAACAGTTCTTCAGCTTCAGCTAATAAACCTTCGTTTATCATAATATCGACACGTTGGTTAATTCTGTTATATATTACTTCTCTTTCTGCGTCTAATCCGATAAGGATAGGAGTGAAGTTTCTTTGTTTTTTTTCTTTGTTTAAAAATGAAGAATAGGGTTGTGAAGTTCCTAAACATACCTCTACAAATCGCATCATTCGTTGTGGATTTTGTAGTGTTTGCGGATTAGTTTCTGTAATAAAATTATAATATTCTAAATCTAATTTTTGCAACTGATTTTGAAGATATTCAATTCCTTGTTTTTCATAATTCAATCGAACTTCTACACGAATATCTGTTTCAATTTCTGGAAAACAATCAAATCCTTTCAGAACTGCATCGACATACAAACCTGAACCGCCAACCATAATTTGGATGTTATTTTTTTTAAATAATTCGTCCAATTTTGCAATTGCTTCTTTTTCGAAATCACCAACAGTATAATTTTCAAAAATAGTTTTATTTTGAATAAAATGATGAGAAGCACTTACCAATTCAACATCGTTTGGAACTGCGGTACCAATTTTCATTTCCTTAAAAAACTGACGACTATCACACGAAATTATATCGCAATCAAAATGTTGCGCCAAAGCAATACTCAAGGAAGTTTTTCCTATTGCAGTTGGTCCGATGATTGTGATTAAATAGTTCATTTATTATTAACACAAAAGTGTATCAATTAGAATTTCAATATTTTCAAAAACTTATTTTTTCTAAGCTGACTTTGAATTATATGTTTGGTATCACGATTGTTTTGCATCGGAATTAAAATATTTTTCAGTATAGAAATATTGAGTATTTGATAGTTCAAATCATAAAAAGCATACCCTTTATAAATTCCGTTTTCGATCAAAACAGCGCTGCGTTCGTTGATTGTTCTTCCTTTATCAATGATAATCATATTTTGATTTTCGTAATCACTGTTAATGATAAAATCCTGAACTCTTTCATTATATACTTCTGATGAAACTTTGCCAATACAAGCGCCATCACATTCGTTTATTTTATGCTGAAAACATTCGGTTTTAGATTGATACAATCCTGTTAGTTTCTGACATAATTTATAATGAGAAGTGATGCGAAATAATGCATTTTTTCCTTCTTGTAACGAGGCAAAAGAGGTTATTTCTTTTTTGCGTCCATCGGCTTTTTGTAAACTCAAATTGAGATAACCATTGGTATCTTTTTCAACATATAAAGCAATTTGAAAAATACTTTTGCGTTGTGCTCTATTATAGATTGGTTTGTTTATTTTTATTTCTTCACTTTCTTTTAATAAGGCAATTAGTTCGCTTCCTGTTTCATCATATGTTACTGTATATACTTCTGCTTGAATCTTTTTGCTTTTGGTACTTGTACCTGTAAAATGCTGATTAATTCTTTTTTTGATGTTATTGCTTTTTCCAATATAAATCATAGTACCTTTTTGATTATGAATATAATAAATACCTGTTTTTGAAGGAATATTTTCAATTATATCAATAAGTTTTGGAGCAATACCACTTTTTACTTCGGTTTGAATAAGACTTTTTACAATAACCTTTTCTAAGTCTTTCTCGAGAAGCATTTTAAACAACTTAACTGTTGCCATTGCATCTCCAGTTGCACGATGTCTATCTGCCATTGGAATTCCTAGAGCACGAACTAATTTCCCCAAACTATACGAAGGTTGATCTGGAATAAGCACTTTTGCTAATTCTACGGTACAAAGGTTTTTGGCTTTAAATTCGTAACCCAAACGTCTGAATTCGGTTCTAAGAATTCGATAATCAAAAGTGGCATTGTGAGCAACAATAATAGAATCTTGAGTGATTTCGATAATTCGTTTTGCCACTTCAAAAAACTTCGGAGCAGATTTTAACATTGCATTATTAATACCTGTTAATTTTACTACAAAGGGCTGAATAGGTATTTCGGGATTGATTAAACTAATAAACTGGTCTACAATTTTGTGACCATCAAATTTGTAGATGGCGATTTCGGTAATTCCTTCTTCATTGAATTGACCACCAGTGGTTTCTATGTCTAGTATGCAGTACATTTTCAATTGCAATATCAATTTCAATTTCAAAAATCAATATCAATTTTAAAAATCAATTTAAATTCTAAGAATTTTAAAAATTGAATTTTGCAATTGTCATTTTAATTGATATTGAAAAATTATTTTTTATTAATTATCATTTTTGATGCTATTGCTATTAATTCTTCAACTTCTTTTAAAAGTAAAAGACTTATAGATTCATCACCTTCTTTGATGTAGTTTAAAATTTTCAATGAGTTTCTTGATTCTTTCAATTCTTTTACAGATAATCCAACCTTAAATATAAAATCTTTATCGGTAATTGTTCCTTGAGCTTCGCCAAAATTTAGGGATGAACTTCCAGAGGAACGAATTAGTTGATTTTTGTAATATTCACTTTCATAACTTTTATCTAATTTTCTTGTAAAGAAAATACATTCTCCAGCAAAACGAACCAATCTATCTTCAAAATTGAATATTTTCTCACTAAATATGTTATTATCTTCCATTTATTTTATATTTCGTCATTGAATTTGATTTTTGAATTTGATTTTTGATATTGACATTGATATTGACATTGATATTGATATTGTCATTTTCTATTTCCAAAGATACTACTTCCAATTCGAATCATATTACTACCACATTTTATTGCAATTTTATAATCAGCACTCATTCCAATTGATTTAATAGTAATATCTGATGAAATCATATTTAGAACATCAAATATGTGAATCAAATATCCAAATTCATTTTTTATTTGCTCCTCATTATCAGTATTTGTTGCCATTGCCATAACTCCAACGATACGAATGTTTGGTGCTTTGTTATCGTCATTTACATATTCTATTATTTCAGTAACTTCTTCAAATTCTAATCCAAATTTTGTGTCTTCTTCTGCAATACTTATTTGTAATAAAATATCAATTACACGGTTATTTTTCTTGGCTTCTTTATTGATTTCTTCTAATAATTTCAAACTATCAACACCGTGAATCAAACTTACAAAAGGTGCAATAAGTTTTACTTTTCGGGATTGTAAATGCCCAATAAAATGCCATTCGATATCTTTTGGCATTTGTTCGTGTTTATCAACTAATTCTTGAACATAGTTTTCGCCAAATATGCGTTGACCAGTATCGTAAGCTTCCATCAAATCGGCAACAGGTTTGGTTTTAGAAACTGCTACTAGTGTTACGTGATTTGGTAATTGGGATTTTATTTGGAGTAAGTTATTTTTGATTGACATTTTATATAAGTATTCAGCATTCTGTTATTAGTAATCAGTTTTAAAAATATATAATCAAAAATCGTTAATCTAAAGTTCATAAACTATCAATCCACTTCGAAACTTTGGTTCAATATACGTACTTTTTGGAGGCATTATCAAATTTTGATCTGCCAAAGCTTTTATTTCGTTGATGTTTGAAGGAAAAAGAATAAATCCAACGGCAAATTCTTCTTCGTCAATTTTTTGTTTTACTTCTTGAATAGTATGTTTTCCAGAAAGATATTCGATGCGTTCGTCATTTCGCAAATCCTGAATATTAAGAATAGGCAATAAAACATTTTCATACAATATTTGAGTATCTAAACTTTCTAAAGCAGACGAAAAATTTCGTTTTTCTTTGCGATACGTTATTTTGTAAAATTCAGCATCAAGATACATACCAAACTCTTGTTTATGTTTTGGTTGAAAAGGATTTTGCAAATGATTTTCGATTTCAAAATGATTTTCTATTTTTTTTAAAAAATCTACTTTTGATAATCCGTTTAAATCTTTTATCAACCTATTGAATTCTAGTATTTTGACATTATTTTCAGAAATAAGATAACTTAGTAAAAAGTTTTTTGCCTCATTATTGGAATTTTCATTTTCATCAGAAAGTAATTTGGCCGCTTCAGAACGATGATGACCATCTGCAATATAAAGATTTTGTATTTTCTCAAAAATTTTCTGAAGCCATTCTATTTCAAGTATATCATCAATTTTCCATAAATAATGAGTCTCTTTTTTTGTGGTTGAAAACTCAAAATCGGCTAGTTTTTGAGTACAATTAAAAATCCAGTTTTCTATTGTTTTATTATCTGGATAAGTCATCAAAACTGGTTCGGTATTAAACTCAGAATATTTCATATATTCTTTGAGTAATCGAACCCGAAAAGCAATTGTATCTTCATGTTTTTTGATGACATTATTTTTATAATCATCCAAACTTGTGCCAACAATTATTCCCGAGAAGGATTGTTTTTTGGTAACAATTTTATGAATATAAATAGCAGGTTTTTTGTCTTTCATCAAAATTCCTTCGTTTTTGAATTCAAGATATTTTTGATGCACTTGTTTGTATCTTTTTTCAAAAGCTATCGATTGCTGATTGATATAAGCAGGCTTTAATATATGCAAAAACGACAATGGATTGAAGTCTAATTGCGCTGCTAATTCAGCATTTACATATTCTTCATACGATCGACAAGTTACCAGACAAACTTTGTCCCGAGTAGGTCTAACTGCTTGAAAAGGAACTATTTTTGCCATATATTTATTTAAAAATCAATAATTTTTGATTTTAATAATCAATTATTTTGAGAATTGTTTAGAAACTTTCTCTGCTTTTTTACATTCAGAATAATCATAAAAACCCTCGCCCGATTTTATACCAAGTTTTCCTGCCATAACCATATTTACTAAAAGTGGGCAAGGAGCATATTTTGGATTTTTAAAGCCGTCATATAGTACATTTAATATTGAAAGACAAACGTCCAATCCGATAAAATCGGCTAATTGCAATGGTCCCATTGGATGTGCCATGCCAAGTTTCATTACTGTATCAATTTCTTGAACGCCTGCAACTTTGTTGTACAAGGTTTCGATAGATTCGTTTATCATTGGCATTAAAATTCTATTAGCAACAAAACCAGGATAATCATTGACTTCTGTTGGCGTTTTTCCTAATTTTACTGATAAATCCATAATAATTTTAGTCACTTCGTCAGAAGTATTGTATCCACGAATGATTTCAACCAATTTCATAATTGGCACTGGATTCATAAAATGCATTCCAATAACACGTTCTGGATGAACAACTTGTGCAGCAATTTGTGTGATAGAAATAGATGAAGTATTGGTTGCTAAAATCACATTATGATCGCAAACTTCACTCAATTGTTTGAAAATATTTAGTTTCAACGTTACGTTTTCTGTTGCTGCTTCTACAACTAAATCGGTTCCAACAACGCCATCTTTAATGTCGGTGTAAGTGATTATATTTAAAATAGTTTTGTGTTTATCATCTTCGGTAATTGTTCCTTTTGCAACCATTCTTTCAAGATTGGAAGCTATAGTTGCCATTCCTTTTTCCAAAGATTTTTCGGAAACATCTATTAATTTTACGGTAAAACCGTTTTGTGCAAAAGTGTGAGCAATTCCGTTGCCCATTGTTCCTGCGCCTATTACTGCAATTGTTTTCATTATTAAATATTATTTATATTGAAATTAAAGTATTTATCTAATTCATTTTTTATTATTTCATATTCATTTTCATATTCATTTTCATTTATATATTTATTTGAATAGAGCCAAATATATCTTTCATATTGAATATTATATGGTAAAATAGAATCAATTATAAAATATTTTTGTCTAAAAAAATTAATTTGTTTTAGATAAATTAAATCAATAAAACGGTCTATTTCAGATGCATTTTTTTAGTATATATAAAATAGAATAATTTTGATGATTCTATATGTTTTTCTTCATATTCTTGATTGTTTTTAATTAAAATAAAAACAAAAGGTAATAACAATAATACAGTCATCATTTTTATTGCTAATGGTGGTGCATTATTTACTATTGTAATGCAATATAATATTAAAAAAACATTTAAAAAAAGTGAAGCATATAATCGATTAGTTATTTTATCAGGAGTTCCATTTATAATATGATAATTTTTTTGAATATCTTCAAGGGGAATTTTGTATTTTAATTTATGTTTTGATGTATTTAAATCTACAGCAATTTCATTATCTAAAATTTCAAAAATTTGCTTTTGATTATTAAACTTTATTTCTAATTTAACTTCCAAATGAGTTATTCTTCCATCGAATCAATAATCATATATGCCACACGCAAAGCTTCAGTTCCATCTTCTAAAGTTACAATTGGTGTTGTATTATTATTGATAGCATCCGCAAAAGTTTCTAATTCGTCTAGTATTGCATTGTTGGTTTCTACTTCGGGATTGTCAAAATAAATTTGTTTTTTATCACCTTCGGCATTTTGCAAAATCATATCAAAATCTCCTGGCACCTCTGGTGCATCTTTCATTTTGACCACTTCACAAACTTTGTCAAGATAATCTACAGAAATATAAGCGTCTTTTTGAAAAAATCTTGATTTACGCATATTCTTCATCGAAATTCTACTCGAAGTAATGTTTGCAACACAACCATTTTCAAATTCAATACGAGCATTAGCTATATCTGGAGATTGACTCAAAACCGAAACACCACTTGCGTGAACAGCTTTTACTTTAGATTTTACTACACTCAAAATAGCATCAATGTCGTGAATCATCAAATCTAAAACTACAGGAACATCAGTTCCACGCGGATTAAATTCTGCCAAACGATGCGTTTCAATAAACATAGGTTGTTCAATCATTTCTTTTACAGCTGTAAACGCAGGATTAAATCGTTCAACGTGACCTACTTGACCTTTTACCTTATATTCTTTTGATAGTGCTATGATTTCTTCAGCTTCAGCAACAGTATTAGAAATAGGTTTTTCTATAAAAACATGTTTTCCTGATTTGATGGCAACTTTAGCACATTTGTAATGAGAAAGAGTTGGTGTCACAATATCAATAACATCTACAGCGTGAATGAGTGTTGCGATGGTTAAAAATTGTCTGTAACCATATTCTGAAGCTATTTTCGCACCATTTTCTAAATTTTCATCATAAAACCCTACTAATTCATATTTTTCGGATTGTTCTAATAATCGTAAGTGAATTTTTCCTAAATGTCCAGCACCTAAAACTCCTATTTTTAACATGGTATTGATTTTTAACAAAAGTAGAAATTAATTAATAATTGCTTGGCTTGTTTTTGAAATAAATTTTCATTGAATTGGAATTGATTATTGCATTTTTGTTTTCTATTTTTACCAAAATAAAAAAAGGAATTAGATTGTTGCATTCCTCGCAAAAAAAATGAAAGATACAGCCAAACATCAAGGACTTCGAAATCAATTGGTAAAACTTTTGGAAGAAAAAGGAATATCAGACAAAAATGTTTTAGAAACTATTAAAAAAATTCCAAGACATTTATTTTTGAATTCAAGTTTTGAAGATTATGCATATCAAGACAAAGCATTTCCAATTGGTGCTGGACAAACAATTTCTCAACCTTATACAGTTGCTTTTCAAAGTCAATTATTAGAAATAAAAAAAGGAGATAAAATTTTAGAAATTGGTACAGGTTCAGGTTATCAGACAGCAGTTTTGTATTTGCTAGGTGCTAAAGTTTACAGTATAGAACGACAAAACGAATTGTTTAAACAAACGGCTGCATTGTTACCAAAATTGGGAATTAGACCCAAACATCTCTCTTTTGGTGATGGGTATAAAGGTTTGCCTAATCACGCACCATTTGATAGTATTATTGTTACTGCTGGCGCACCAATTATTCCAAAGCCATTGATGGCACAACTCAAAATAGGAGGACGACTTGTTATTCCACTAGGTGAAGTCAATCAAATTATGACTTTGTTAATTCGTAAAAGTGAAACTCAATTTGAAAAACATGAATTAGGTGATTTTAAGTTTGTTCCGTTATTAGAAAATAAAAGTTAGTCCAAATTTATTTTTCTTAAGATATAAAATCCATAAACTTATTTCTATTTTTGCAAGACACAAACCTGATTTTTATTAGGACAAGCAAAACAAAATGTACATACTTTTTATACGTCCCATACTTTTTTGGTTTGATCCAGAAAAAGTGCATTATTTTACTTTTTCAATAATCCGATTTTTATCTAAAATACCCGGATTCAAATCACTTTTTAAATCCCTTTTTTTAGTAAATGATAAACGTTTAGAAACCGAAGTTTTTGGATTAAAATTTCCAAATCCAGTAGGATTAGCAGCAGGATTTGATAAAAATGCTGTTTTATATAAAGAACTTTCCAATTTTGGATTCGGATTTATAGAAATTGGAACATTAACGCCAGTTGGTCAAGAAGGAAATCCAAAGAAACGATTATTTCGATTAAAAGAAGATTCGGCAATTATCAATAGAATGGGTTTCAATAATGCTGGAGTTCAAGAAGCTGTACAAAGATTAAGAAACAATAAAGATATTTTAATTGGAGGTAATATTGGTAAAAATAAGCTTACGCCAAATGAAAATGCCTCACAAGATTACGAGATTTGTTTTGAAGCACTTTTTGATTATGTAGATTATTTTGTGGTAAACGTTAGTTCGCCAAACACACCAAATCTTCGTGAATTGCAAGATAAAAAACCATTAACAGAGCTTTTGCAAACGCTTCAAAATAAAAACTTAGCTAAACCAAAACAAAAACCAATTCTTCTAAAAATAGCACCCGATTTAACCGAATCGCAACTTCTTGACATTATTGATATTGTAAACGAAACCAAAATTGCAGGTGTAATTGCAACCAATACAACACTTTCAAGAGAAGGATTACAATCTGAAAACAAATCAGAAATAGGCGGTTTATCAGGAAAACCATTAACAAAACGTTCTACAGAAGTCATCCGTTTTTTATCTGAAAAAAGCAATAAATCGTTTCCAATTATTGGTGTTGGCGGAATTCATTCAGCACAAGATGCAATCGATAAACTTGACGCTGGAGCAAGTTTAATTCAGCTTTACACCGGATTTATTTACGAAGGACCAAAATTAGTAAAAGAAATAAATAAGGCGATTTTAAAAAGAAAGTCCTAGACTTATTTGTACTAAAAGTCCAATTAGTAAAGCAATTCCGAAACTTAATAATGTTCCAATTAAAACATATTCGGTAAGTTTTCTGTCTTTCGCTTCTTTCAAATCTCCAAATCGGAAGATAGATTTTGCGGCTAATAAAAATCCAATCGCTTCAAAATGACCTGTTAAAATAAAGCAGAACACAAAAAGACGTTCTAGAATTCCAATATAATTTCCTGCGTTTTGCAATGAATCGTCGTTGGTTTTATTTTCGGGTGTCCAAATAGAAATGATGTTTTTAATGATCAATGAAGTTGGTTTTGTCAATAAAATAAAACCAGTAATTGTAATCCAAAACTGATTTCCAATACTTGTAAAATCTATTGTAGTATTGTTATAATTTAATGTAACTGCAATTATAACAACTAAATGCAAAATTTGATCTACAGAAAACCATAGTCGTTGTGTCTTTTTATTCTGAAAATACAATTTCAAAAAATCTATAAAACCGTGTAATGTTGCTAAAGCCAATGCGTACCAAACAAAATCAGTTGTTCCAACTAAAAGCCAAGCCAAAGCAAAGTGTAAAAAGGTGTGTAAATACAAGTAAATACTCTTGTGTTTTTTCTGTTCTTTATCTTTTACCCATAAAGTTGGTTGCAATAAAAAATCGCCTAGTAAGTGTGCTAAAAGTAATTTTACATATACAATCATACATCAAGCGTTTTAATTTTTTTTCTAAAATAATGATCCACTTGAAGCAGTAATTCATAGTTAGAACGCTTTTGTCTTCGGCTCACAGCTGCTTGATTAATGCCTAATATTCCACCAAGTTCTTCTTGCGAAAGTGTAGGGTTTTTAATAGCAACCAACACAAATTCAGCCGATTGTTGTAACCAATTATCCATAAATGATAAGCTTAGTTTTAGCATTAAATTCAATTCCTCATCCAATAATTGGTTTCCAGAATTGATTGCTAAATTCAGTTTTTGCTTTTTTAAAGTTTCAAATGTTTCACCAGAACGAATAAAAGCACTTCCATTACTTTCTGTTATTTTTCTTGCTTTATGTGTTTTGTCTCCAAAACCCAAACTCATTCGTACATCTAAATTTATCGATTTAAAAAATGCTTTAATTTTAAAAGCAATAGTCAAAGCGTCTTCTATGTTCTTGATTTCCAATTGAAATTCATCGCCACGATAGATTTCCCAATCGTTTGGAGATTTCCCAATCGTTTGAAAAATAGACTTTAAATCTTCCAACCATTTTTTAGAAGATGCTTTTCTTGAGTTTATAATATCGCCTGTAAGTATCACAATCATAGGTCAAATGTATTCATTTTTTTTCAAAAAACAACAATTATTACCAAAATGTGTAATATTTTAAATTATTACCAAAATACGTAATATTTAAAGTTATTACCAAAATACGTAATATTTCAAGTTATTACCGATAAGTGTAATATTTTATTTTGCTACTTCTATAAAAAACGATTTCGTAGATAGAATTTCTTTAGTATCTTTGACAACCTATGAAAAAAATCAAGATAATAGAATGTCCACGTGATGCTATGCAAGGCATTAAACCATTCATTCCAACCGAACGAAAAGTGGATTATATTCAAGCGCTACTTCGTGTAGGATTTGATACTATTGATTTTGGCAGTTTTGTTTCACCCAAAGCCATTCCGCAAATGGTTGATACAGCTGAAGTTTTAGCACAACTCGATTTGTCACAAACCCAAAGTAAATTATTGGCTATAATTGCCAATACACAAGGTGCAGCATTGGCTTCGCTACACAAAGAAATTCAGTATTTAGGGTTTCCATTTTCTATTTCTGAGAATTTCCAGATGCGAAATACCCACAAAACCATTGCCGAGAGTTTAATCACATTACAAGAAATTTTAGAAATTGCATATAAGTCGAATAAAGAAGTTGTAACCTACATTTCAATGGGTTTCGGAAATCCTTATGGCGATGTTTGGAACGTTGATGTAGTAGGCGAATGGACCGAAAAATTAGCCAATATGGGTGTAAAAATACTTTCGCTTTCCGATACTATTGGTAGTTCAACACCAGAAGTTATTGATTATTTATTTTCCAATTTAATTCCGAAATATCCACACATCGAGTTTGGAGCACATTTGCACACAACTCCAGACAAATGGCACGAAAAAATAGACGCAGCTTACAAAGCAGGTTGTCGTCGTTATGATGGCGCGATTCAAGGTTTTGGTGGTTGTCCAATGGCAAAAGATGACTTAACAGGCAATATGCCAACCGAAAAAATGTTGTCTTATTTCACCCAACAAAAAGGCAATACCAATACTAGTCCAATGAGTTTTGAAAGTGCTTACAATGTAGCTTCGCGATTATTTGGTGAGTTTCATTAGAAGCAATCTCCTGCTATTCATTCTAAGATTTTATCAACAATTCTTTTTTTGTAAGCACTAAAAAGAGCTTCCGTTGGTCGCTTTTTTAGTGCATCAAAAAATAGAATTCTTCAATAAAATGCTTTCCATTACTATCAGGGCTAAAAACTAATCATCAACGACTTATTACTATTTACTTTTTTACTATATTTGCTCGCAATTTAACTACAACACTGAACCACGTTCAGCATAAACTACAAATTGCAATGAAAGCACACACAACAAAAATCGTTGGCGAAGGTCTTACTTACGACGATGTACTGCTCATCCCTAATTATTCTGAAGTTTTACCGCGCGAAGTCAATATTCAATCGAAAATATCTAGAAATATTTCGTTGAACGTTCCAGTAGTTTCTGCAGCTATGGATACCGTTACCGAAAGTGCAATGGCAATTGCAATGGCACAAGAAGGTGGAATTGGAGTTTTGCACAAAAATATGACAATCGAGCAACAAGCTGCTAAAGTCAGAAAAGTAAAACGTGCCGAAAGCGGAATGATTATCGACCCAGTTACTTTGCCTTTAACAGCCACAGTCGGCGATGCCAAAATGTTGATGAAAGAACACGGAATTGGCGGAATTCCAGTTGTAGACGAAAACGGAATTTTTAAAGGAATTGTAACCAACAGAGATTTGCGTTTTGAGAAAATCAATTCACGATCAATTTTAGAGGTTATGACTTCTCAAAATTTAGTTACCGCAGCAGTTGGAACTACTTTGCAAGAAGCAGAAGGAATTTTGCAACAAAATAAAATAGAAAAACTTCCAGTTGTTGATGCCAATTATAAATTAGTAGGATTAATAACCTTTAGAGATATTACCAAATTGGCTCAAAAACCAGTTGCCAACAAAGATAAATTTGGTCGTCTTCGTGTTGCTGCAGCACTTGGAGTTACTGCCGATGCTGTAGAAAGAGCAACTGCTTTAGTTAATGCCGGAGTTGATGCCGTAATTATTGATACGGCTCACGGACATACAAAAGGTGTGGTTGATGTATTAAAATTGGTTAAGGCAAAATTTCCAAATCTTGATGTAATTGTTGGAAATATTGCCACAGCAGAAGCAGCTTTGTATTTAGTAGAAAATGGTGCCGATGGCGTAAAAGTTGGAATTGGTCCAGGTTCTATTTGTACTACGAGAGTAGTTGCTGGAGTTGGATTTCCGCAATTTTCAGCGGTTTTAGAGGTGTCTGCGGCTTTAAGAGGTTCAGGAGTTCCAGTTATTGCCGATGGTGGAATTCGTTATACTGGCGATATTCCAAAAGCAATTGCAGCCGGAGCAGATTGTGTTATGTTAGGTTCACTTTTAGCAGGAACAAAAGAATCGCCGGGTGAAACCATTATTTTTGAAGGCAGAAAATTTAAATCGTATCGAGGCATGGGTTCTATTGAAGCGATGGAAGATGGTTCTAAAGATCGCTATTTTCAAGATGTAGAAGACGATATCAAAAAATTAGTTCCAGAAGGAATTGTAGGTCGTGTTCCATACAAAGGTGAACTAAACGAAAGTATGCAACAATTTGTTGGCGGCCTTCGTGCCGGAATGGGTTATTGTGGTGCAAAAGATATTGCTACTTTACAAGAAACAGGAAGATTCGTGAGAATAACGACAAGCGGCATTGGCGAAAGTCATCCACATAATGTAACAATTACTAAGGAAGCACCGAATTATTCAAGGTAGTTTTTATTATAAAAATTGATTCAACTCATTTTTTAAATAACTTAAAGCGGCGCTACTTGGTGTCGCTTTTTCCATTAAATCACTCAATATTACTTCTCGCAATTTGTCAGCACTTTCAACTCGTTCGCTCATATTGGCTTTACGAATCATTTGTATAGTAGCATTTTTGGCAGTGAGGATAATGGTCCAACATTCATCAGACATATAAATTTGTTGTGTTAAGTTGTGTTCAAACTCTTGCTCTATTTGGGCAATAACTAAGTTTTCGTAACTGTGTTTGTCTTGAGTAATTGGTGCTATACGTATTAATAATTTAGTAGGATTAATGCGCTCTAGAAACAAAACCATACGTTCAAAAGCTTGCAAACGCAATGGTAGAGCATCTTTTTGAGATTCTTTTTGAAGCAACCATCTACGTGTATTTTGTTGGTCTTTAAAATAAGCGGTAAACAAATAATAGGCAACTCCACCAGTAATTAATGAAGGAATTGTATAAGAAAGTAATTCGATAATTTTTGTAGTTTCCATTTTGAAATTTTAATTGGAGCAAAAATATAATTTTAGTTGATAAATCAATCAACTTTTAATTGTAATAAACAATTTGTAAACCTATTTTTGTAAAAATACTTTTTAGAAGAATGCAACAATACATTTCCCAACTTAACGATGCCCAACAAGAACCTGTTCTTCAAAAAGATGGGCCAATGATAATAATTGCTGGTGCTGGTTCAGGAAAAACAAGAGTTCTTACTGTAAGAATTGCTTACCTAATGAGTTTAGGAGTAGACGCTTTTAGTATTCTTGCCTTAAC
Source organism: Flavobacterium sp. (assembly GCA_043744095.1). Lineage (GTDB taxonomy): Bacteria > Bacteroidota > Bacteroidia > Flavobacteriales > Flavobacteriaceae > Flavobacterium. The sequence goes on along the minus strand of JAYTVI010000080.1, from coordinate 37,885 downwards.
ATTCACGAACAAAGCTGCTCGTGAAATGAAAAGTCGAATTGCTCAAATTGTTGGAACCAATGAAGCCAAGAATTTATGGATGGGAACTTTTCACTCTGTTTTTGCAAGAATTCTTCGTTCTGAAGCAGATAAATTGGGCTATCCATCCAATTTTACGATTTATGATACACAAGATTCCGTTCGACTTATCTCGGCAGTAATCAAAGAAATGCAATTAGACAAAGATATTTATAAACCCAAACAAATATTGAGCAGAATTTCTTCTTATAAAAATTCTTTAATAACAGTAAAAGCCTATTTTAACAATCCTGAATTGCAAGAAGCTGATGCAATGAGTAAAAAACCTCGTTTGGGAGAGATTTATCAAAACTATGTTGAGCGATGTTTCAAAGCTGGCGCAATGGATTTTGATGATTTGCTATTGAAAACCAATGAATTACTCAATCGTTTCCCAGATGTATTAGCAAAATACCAAGATCGATTTCGTTATATTCTTGTTGATGAGTACCAAGATACCAATCATTCACAGTATTTGATTGTGAGAGCATTATCAGATCGATTTCAAAACATTTGTGTAGTTGGTGATGATGCGCAAAGTATTTATGCTTTTCGAGGAGCAAATATTAATAATATACTGAATTTTCAAAAAGATTATGAAGGAGTAAAAACATATCGGTTAGAGCAAAACTATCGGTCGACAAAAAATATTGTAGAAGCTGCCAATTCTATTATCGAAAAAAATAAAACGCGTTTAGATAAAGTGGTTTGGACAGCCAATGATTTAGGGAATAAAATAAAAATTCATCGTAGTTTAACTGATGGAGAAGAAGGTCGTTTTGTAGCTAGCACAATTTGGGATCAAAAAATGACACAACAAATGACCAATGGTCAGTTTGCTATACTTTATAGAACCAATGCACAATCTCGTGCTATGGAAGATGCGCTCAGAAAAAGAGATATTCCATATAGAATATACGGTGGTTTGTCCTTTTATCAGCGCAAAGAGATAAAAGATGTTTTGTGCTATTTGAGATTGGTAATCAACCCAAAAGATGAAGAAGCTTTGATTCGTGTGATTAATTATCCTGCAAGAGGAATTGGGGATACCACGGTCGAGAAATTAACAATTGCAGCCAATCATTACAAGCGTTCGATTTTTGAAGTGATACAAAACATTGATAAAATTGATTTGAAACTGAATTCAGGCACCAAAGCAAAATTGCAAGATTTTGTTACTATGATACAAAGTTTTCAAGTTATTAGTAAAAATCAAGATGCATTTTATCTTGCTGATCATGTAGCAAAAAAAACAGGTTTGGTGCAAGAACTAAAAAAAGACGGTACACCAGAAGGAATTGCACGAATTGAAAATATAGAAGAATTACTTAACGGAATTAAAGATTTTACCGAAGGACAAAAAGAAATTGATGGTGCTCGTGGTGCTTTGTCAGAATTTATGGAAGATGTAGCATTAGCAACAGATTTGGATAAAGATACTGGTGATGATGATCGTGTTGCTTTAATGACGATTCACTTGGCTAAAGGACTTGAATTTCCGTATGTATTTGTAGTTGGTATGGAAGAAGATTTGTTTCCGAGTGCTATGTCTATGAGTACCAGAAGCGAGTTAGAAGAAGAACGACGCCTATTTTATGTAGCTTTAACTCGTGCCGAAAAACAAGCTTATTTAACTTATGCTCAATCACGATATCGATGGGGAAAATTGACAGACAGCGAACCGTCACGCTTTATTGAAGAAATTGATAGCCAGTATTTAGAATATTTGACACCAGAGGAAAGTAATTACCGTTACAAACCAATGATTGATAATGATATTTTTGGCGATGTAGATAAAACGAAATTGCGTTTGGCAAAACCTGTAGGAGGAACTCCACCTAAATATAGTAGTGATAATCAGCCTAAATCTGATATTAACATTCGTAAATTGAAACCAGTAAGTAGTAATTCAGGAACTGCTAATTTGTTTGACAATAAGTTAGTACCTGGAAATATTGTGATGCACGAACGTTTTGGCAAAGGAGAAGTTATAAATCTTGAAGGAGTTGGTGCCGATAAAAAAGCAGAAATTAAGTTTGAAGTAGGAGGATTAAAAAAATTATTATTACGATTTGCAAAATTGGATGTAATAGGATAAGATTTACTTAAAGTTTATAGTTTAATTAACTTCGAAATTTTAAAAAAAAACTAAAATAATGGCTCAATTTATAAAAATTTACGAAGACAAACCCAATGAAGCTGCTATAAAAAAAGTAGTTGAAGTTTTTAAAAATGGTGGATTAGTGATATATCCAACAGATACTGTATATGGTTTGGGTTGTGATATAACCAATACCAGAGCTTTAGAACGCATTGCAAAAATCAAAGGAATTAAACTTGAAAAAGCCAATTTCTCTTTTGTGTGTTCAGATTTAAGCCACATTTCAGATTATGTAAAACAAATTGATACCTCAACATTTAAGTTATTAAAAAGAGCTTTGCCTGGACCATATACTTTTGTTTTACCCGGAAATAATAATTTGCCAAAAGAATTTAAAAAGAAAACTACAGTAGGTATTCGTGTTCCAGATAATAACATAGCATTAGAACTTGTAAGAGTATTAGGAAACCCAATTGTATCAACATCTATTCATGATCAAGATGAGGTTTTAGAATATTCAACCGATCCAGAATTGATTTTTGAAAAATGGCAAAATATTGTAGATTTAGTAATAGATGGTGGTTATGGTGATAATGTTGGTTCTACAATTATTGATTTATCGGGTTACGAACCAGTTGTAGTTAGAGAAGGAAAAGGAAGTTTGGATATTTTATGATTAAAAAATGGTAATAAAAAAAACGTCTTGAGTACTTCAAGACGTTTTTTTATAGTCAAAAACTTCAATTATTTTTTAGAAGGTTTTTTCATTTCTTTTTCTATCATATCATAAAATTCATCAATTTTTGGTAAAATTACAATACGAGTTCTTCTATTTGTAGATCTGTTTTCTGTTGAATTGTTAGCAACCAAAGGAATAAATTCTCCACGTCCAGCAGCAATTAATTGTGCAGGATTTACTTTTAAATCTTTAGTTAATACTCTGACAATAGCGGTTGAACGTTTTACGCTCAAATCCCAGTTGTCAATAAGGATTGCATTTCCGGTAAAAGGAACATTATCCGTATGACCTTCAACCATACATTCAAAAGTAGGTTTGTCGTTGATAACTTTTGCTACTTTAGCCAAAACTTCTTTTGCTCTATCACTAACTAAATAACTACCACTTTTAAATAATAACTTATCAGCAATAGAGATAAAAACGACACCTTTTTCAACATTTACCTCAATATCTGGATCAGAAATTCCAACAGCACTTTTTAAACTTGTAACAAGAGCTAATGTTACACTGTCTTTTTTTGTCAATGCATCTTGCATTCTAGTAATTTTCAAATCTTTTTCTTTTATGGTCTCAAGAGCTTTTTCAATATTTTGAGCACCTTGTGTAGACAATGTGGTCATATTGCCCATATTGTTTATTAAGTCTGAATTGTTTTTCTTCAAGAAATCCATTTGACTTGCCATTGCTTCTTTTTCTGTTAAACAAGTATTCAATTTTACAGTAGCAGTATTCAATAAATCTTGAATTTCTTTGTTTTTTGCTTCCAAGGCAGCAATTTTTTTCTTGGTTCCACAAGAAGTTGTTGCTAATAAAACAACTATTGATAAGGCTAAAAGTATTTTGTTCATAATTAGGATTTTAAATATTTTTTACAAAGTTAAGGGTTTAAAAAGTTATAATAATAAATTTGGTATAAATTTATGTTAAAACAGTTTTTCAAAAACCGTGCCTTTCTTTATAAAATAAGTAAAAACGATACTTTTTGTTTTATAGTATACTTTTGATTGTATTTTATCTCTTTTTTTGTAAGTATCTAAAAATAGAGCATAAAATGCAAAATGTGCTTTTAAGATGGCAATAAAATGCAATCCTTTTCCTTTGAATAAAAATTGAATTCCTGCAATACCATCAAGGAATAATCTACAAAAAAGTACCCAAACAAGTGAAGATTTAGGTAGGTTTTTGGTAAGCATTAATAGTGAATTTCTAAAATTTAAAAAGGTTTTTTTGGGGTTTCCCATTTGCAAGGTTGCGCCACCAACGTGATAAACAATCGAATTTGCAAGGTATTTTATTTTCAATCCTTTATTGAAAGCACGCCAACACAAATCTATTTCTTCTTGATGGGCAAAAAAATCAGCATCAAATCCTTTTAAGGAATGATAGACTTCACTTCGTATAAAAAAGCAAGCACCAGAAGCCCAAAATATTTCGCAATCATCGTTATATTGACCATTGTCTTGTTCAATATTTTCAAATATACGACCTCTACAAAATGGGTATCCAAATTGATCTAAAAAACCTCCTGCAGCACCAGCATATTCAAATTTATTTTTATTTTTATAATCTAATATTTTTGGCTGAATTATAGCTACTTGCAAATTGTTATTGAAGGTATCACTTATAGGTTCAAGCCAGTTTTCGGTAACTTCTATATCTGAATTTAGTAATGCATAAATATCTGCTTCTAAGTGTTGTAAAGCTTGATTGTATCCTTCTGCAAAACCAAAATTTTTTTTATTTTGAATAATATTTACTGTAGGAAATTTTGATTTTATTATTGCAATCGAATCATCTGTTGAGGCATTATCAGCAACATAAATACTAGCATCTTTTGAAAAAGCAACAACCGAAGGCAAAAATTGCTCTAACAATTTTGCACCATTCCAATTAAGTATAACTACAGCTATTTTCATCTTTTAAATTCTACTAATGTAGTTGCTTTTTTATCTTTTGCACTCGAAAAAGAATCAAAATAATCTTTAATTTTTTCATAAACTCTAGTTTCAGGATAAATCATAATCCCTTTTTTATCATATGCTAAGCCACTTATACTTATGATTTTTTGATTGTTATAATCCATAATATATGGTTTGAAAGACTTTGATAGTTCTTTTTCTAGTTTCGCATCGTTTATGACAATATAGGCATATTTTGGTTTTCCACTAAAAATACTAAACGATACAAAATGATCCCAAAAACCCAAAAAATTCGTAAAAGGAAGTAACCAAACCACTATAATTAGAATTGCTTTTTGGGATGAAAAAGGTATAATGTCATTAAAACTATCATTTACAGAATATATGACAGTAAATAATATTCCAATCATCAATAAATTTATAGGTACAACATTGCTTCCTGTTTTCATAAAAAAGAAAGCAGTCAAAATAATCAAATGCATCAAAATCAAGAGCAAACAACCAATTTTTCGGGTTGTTTTAAATAATAATGACAATCCAAAACTTGCCTCCAATATCGGAATTGAATAAGTAAAACCAACTCTTAAAAAATAAGGAACAAACGGAATTCTATTATTAAGTCCGTTGAGCCAAACATCTAGAAAATAAATATTTAATTTATGAACGCCACTCCAGAAATATACTGCTGCAAAAAGCAAAAGCACTAAATGGTTTGAAAATTTTGAAGATTCTTGAAAAGCATAACAAAATAGTAATAATGCCATTATATAAAAGGAAGGTTGTAACCTGTTAATATCAATTATAAAAAGATAGGTGACAAGTGATAGTAGTAATATAGCAATCAACTTTTTCTGAGAAATAAAAAATAGTAGTAATAAAACTAAAAAAAACACCAAAACTATTTTACTTACTAGCATTGATGGATTAGGAAAATTATCAAAAATAGGTACTAATGGAAATGAAGTGTCAGATAACCATAAAGCTGGTTTCATTATAATGGATGTAATAAAAGCGATAATTGTGAGGTGTAAACCTATCTTGCTTTTATCGATGAATTGACTGTATCTCATATGATGAAATTTGGTAAATCATTTAAGAAAAGATATTTTTGATTTTCAAGATCCATTTTGCAAAAATAATGATTCAATCCGTTGGTAACCATTAAAAATTCTGATTTTAAGGCTAGATTATACCTTGCAATTTGATCAAACGTGTTTTGTGCAATTTTTATTTCTGGAGCTTTACATTCTACAATAATTTGAATCGAACCATTAGAATTATATACAACAACATCATAACGTTTGACTAATCCATTTATTTTCAGTACTTTTTCGACGTTAATCAACGATTTTGGATATTTTTTTTCTTTTAATAAAAACTGTATTACATGTTGACGAACCCATTCTTCAGGAGTAAGAATTATAAATTTTTTCCTAATTTCATCAAAAATAGCCACTTTATTTTCACTATTTTTGAATCGAAAAGAATACTTATTAAATTTTAACTCTTGCATAAAACAAAAATAGTCAAATTAGCCCAATTGCCAACTCAAAAATAATTGCTTTCTTAATATGGATGATGTCGTTAAAATAGTAGAAGATATAAACAAAGGAAAAATCAAACCGATTTATTTTTTGATGGGAGAAGAATCTTATTATATTGATAAACTATCCGATTATATCGAAAAAAATGTTTTAACTGAAGATGAAAAAAGCTTTAATCAGACTGTATTTTATGGAAGAGATGTGACGATAGAGGATATAATTGGTACTGCAAAACGCTACCCAATGATGGCAGAACGTCAAGTCGTAATTGTCAAAGAAGCACAAGATTTGAGTAAAACTATAGAAAAACTAGAATCATATGCCGAAAATCCTATGGCGACGACTGTATTGGTAATATGCTATAAATACAAAACCCTTGATAAAAGAAAAAAAGTAACCAAGCTTCTTGAAAAAAATGGATTAGTTTATGAAAGTAAAAAGCTATATGACAATCAACTTGGACAATGGATTACAAGAGTTTTGCAGGGAAAAGGTTATACTATAGAACCTAAACCAAATGCAATGCTAGTAGAGTTTCTAGGAAATGATTTAAGTAAAATAAACAATGAACTCGAAAAGTTACAAATTATATTACCAAAAGGAAGTGCAATAACTGCAAAGCATATCGAAGAAAATATTGGTTTTAGCAAAGATTTTAATGTATTTGAATTGCAAAATGCACTAGGAACTAAGAACCAATTAAAAGCATATCAAATTGCACAATATTTCGCTGACAATCCAAAAGATAATCCAATGGTTGTAACTACTAGCTTAATTTTTACCTTTTTTATAAAATTATTAAAATACCACGGATTAAAAGATAAAAACCCAAAAACAGTTGCACCTGCATTAGGTATAAGTCCATTTTTCTTGAAGGATTATGATGTAGCTTTAAGAAATTATCCAATGAAAAAAGTAAGTGCTATTGTTGCAACTTTGCGAAGTATTGATATAAAAAGCAAAGGTGTTGGTGCCAATGCAATGACCAATAATGATTTATTAAAAGAAATGTTGATAGGTATTTTTAGTTAATAATTTATAGTATTCTATAATATTCCAATTTTTTTATTCACAACTATTTCTATTCATTATAAATTAACGATATTTGCATTCCTCAAAAATAATTAAACAATGGCAACAAATAAAAATACCATACTAGGTTGGGCAACATTAATAATGATAGTAATGGGATTATTGTTAATAGGTCTTGGAGCTTTTCGATATGATGATATAGCAGGATGGGGTTTTGCAGCAGTAGGTGTTGGGTTTCTAGCAAATGCTTGGGTGTTTAGTTCCCTTAAAGGAAGGCTTTAAAAAATATCAAATAAAATTTATTTAAAATAAAAAAAAATGTCAGACGATAAGAAAGTAATTTTCTCAATGCAAAAATTGAGTAAAACCTATCAAGGTGCAGATAAACCTGTTTTGAAAAACATCTATTTGAGCTTCTTTTACGGAGCAAAAATTGGAATTCTTGGTTTGAATGGTTCTGGAAAATCTTCTCTTTTGAAAATCATTGCAGGTGTTGATAAAAATTATCAAGGAGATGTTGTTTTTCAACCAGGATATACTGTAGGATATTTAGAACAAGAACCAATTTTAGACGATTCTAAAACAGTTATCGAAATTGTGCGAGAAGGAGTTGCAGAAACTATGTCTGTTTTAGAAGAATATAATAATATAAATGATTTGTTTAGTCTTGAAGAAAACTATTCAGATCCCGATAAAATGGATAAGTTGATGGATCGTCAAGCAGCATTACAAGACAAAATAGATGCTCTTGGTGCTTGGGAAATAGATACCAAACTAGAAATTGCAATGGATGCATTGCGAACTCCAGAAGGAGATACACCTATCAAAAATCTTTCAGGTGGTGAACGTCGTAGAGTAGCATTATGTCGTTTGTTGTTACAACAACCAGATGTATTATTATTAGATGAGCCAACCAACCACCTAGATGCAGAAAGTGTTTTGTGGTTAGAACAACATTTGGCACAATACGCTGGAACTGTAATAGCGGTAACACACGATAGATATTTCCTTGATAATGTTGCAGGTTGGATTCTTGAATTGGATAGAGGAGAAGGTATTCCGTGGAAAGGAAACTATTCTTCTTGGTTAGATCAAAAATCAAAACGTATGGAGCAAGAAGAAAAAGTAGCTTCAAAACGCAGAAAAACACTAGAACGAGAGTTAGATTGGGTTCGTCAAGGAGCCAAAGGCCGTCAAACGAAGCAAAAAGCACGTTTGCAGAACTATGATAAATTATTAAACGAAGATCAAAAAGAACTTGACGAAAAATTAGAAATATACATTCCAAATGGTCCACGTTTGGGAACAAATGTTATTGAAGCAAAAGGAGTTACTAAAGCTTTTAGCGAAAAATTATTATATGATAATTTAAATTTCACCTTACCTCAAGCTGGAATAGTTGGAATTATTGGACCCAATGGTGCTGGAAAATCAACTATTTTCAGAATGATTATGGGAGAAGAAAAACCTGACGCAGGTGAATTTACAATTGGAGAAACAGTTAAAATTGCCTATGTAGATCAAGCACATTCTAATATAGATGTCAATAAATCAATATGGGAAAACTTTTGTGATGGTCAAGAATTAATAATGATGGGAGGACGACAAGTAAATTCGAGAGCTTATTTGTCACGTTTTAATTTCGGGGGAAGCGATCAAAACAAAAAAGTTGCCACACTTTCTGGAGGAGAACGCAACCGTTTGCACTTGGCAATGACATTAAAAGAAGAAGGAAATGTACTTTTGCTAGATGAGCCAACCAATGATTTGGATATCAATACATTGAGAGCACTTGAAGAAGGACTAGAGAATTTTGCTGGTTGTGCAGTAGTTATTTCTCACGACAGGTGGTTTTTGGATAGAATTTGTACGCATATTTTGGCTTTTGAAGGCAATTCAGAAGTGTATTATTTTGAAGGCGGATTCTCAGAATATGAAGAAAACAAAAAGAAACGATTGGGTGGAGATTTAACCCCTAAGCGATTGAAATACAGAAAACTGATTAGAGGCTAATTGGTTGATTATTTGCTAATAAAATTTGAATAATTGAAAAATATAATTACGGTTCTTCTCCTTTTTTTTGTCTTTAATGGCATTTCACAAACATTAGATGATGAGAAAAAAAGTATTGAAAACCAAATAAATAAAGCAAGTTTTTATTATAGTAATGCCGAATATAACCAAGCATTAGATTTGTCTAAAAAAGCATTGGTTCGAGCATTCAAAATTCATGATGATTATTTAATAGCTCATAGTTACAATTCAATAGGTGTAATTTATGATGAATTTTCAGAGTCAAAACGCGCTATAGAATTTTATAACAAAGCGTTACAACATGCTAATAATACAGATAACGAACAATTAAAAAACTGGATTTATGGCAATCTAGGAAGTGCTTATTATTATACCAATATAGATGTAAACAAAGCAATAAGTTTTTATAAAAAATCTCTTGATTTTGCAATTACAAGAAAAGATAGTGTACAAATTGCTTACACAAAATTTAATATTGCAAGTGCCTATTTTTCGTTACATAAATATGATCAAGGTATTGTTTATATAAAAAATGTTCAGAAATATGTTGAAAACAAAGGCGAAGCAGAGGCAAAATTTACACTAAACAGTTTGTTAGGAATATATAATAGTAACATTAATAATCCTAAATTAGCCGAAGCTTATTTGCTAAAATCTATTACAATTGCAAACGAAAACAATTTAAGTAGTTTTTTAATAAATGCATATGAAAACCTTGCAGAACATTATAAAAAATACAACCAAGAAGCTTTAGCAAAATCATATACAAACAAATTTAAACAGTTAAATAATACTACCTATTCTGATGAAAATAAAACAGCTTTAGAAAAAACTGCAATTCAGATAGAATTAGATGAAAGTAAAGTACAACTTGAACGCATCGAATTAGAAAATGAAAAGCAATTGCAAAAACTTAAAGAAACTAAAACAATAACTATATTGTTTTTTGTTATTAGTTTGATTTTATTACTTTTAATTTTTTCTTTATATCGCAACATCACCTTTAGAAAAAAGACAAACAAGGAACTGATTCAAAAAAATATTGATTTGCAATTGGCGATTGATAAAGCAGAGGAAGCTTCACGATTAAAGACACAATTTGTTTCTACTATCACTCACGAATTGCGAACGCCTTTGTATGGTGTTGTAGGAATTACCAATATTATCACTGACGAACACAAAGAGTTGGCTGAGAGTCCATATTTAAATTCATTAAAATTCTCAGCTCAATATTTATTATCTCTTGTTAATGATATCTTGCAAATGAATAAAATGGAAGAAAACAAATTGGCTTTGATATCTTCACCATTTGTTCTTAAAGACGAAATAAATACGATAATAAATTCAGTAAATTTTATTGCGACTAATCATAACAATACAATAGAAGTTAGTATTGACAAAAATATTCCAAATGTTTTGATTGGAGACAAACTTAGGCTTTCACAAATTATTATGAATTTAGTAAGTAATGCTTTAAAATTTACAACAAACGGAACAGTAAAACTTATTGTAAATCAAATAAAGACTGAAGAGTTTTTGCATTTTATTGAAATTAAAGTTAGCGACAATGGTGTAGGGATTGCTTTAAGTGATCAAGCGAATATTTATGATAAGTTTGTTCAAGTAGAAAGAAAAGAAAACGATTATCAAGGAACTGGGTTGGGATTATCTATTGTAAAGAAATTGATAGAATTATTCGGAAGCACTATTCAAATAGAAAGTGAACTAAATAAAGGGACCACATTTAGTTTTACAATTGGTTTTGAAACTAGAAATAATTTTATTGAAGAAGGATTGGTCAATACTAATTTTGATATGACTTTTGAGAAACCGATACGAATATTAGTTGTAGAAGACAATAAAATAAACCAATTGGTTACACAAAAAATAATGGATAAGAACAATATCCCTTGTGATATGGCTAGCGACGGATTTATGGCATTACATTTCTTAGAAACAAACACCTATGATGTAATATTAATGGATATAAGTATGCCAATAATAAATGGATACGACACAACAAAAAAAATAAGAAGCCTTGGTATTGATACTCCAATTATTGCATTAACAGCTTATGATAAAGAAGAAATCACTGAAGAAGTTGAATTATCAGGAATGAATGATTGTTTGATAAAACCATTTGAACCTGAAAAATTATTCAGAATGATCTACCAACACATACAAAAAAGAGAAATCGCAAAAATTAATATGAATTGAATAAATTCAAAATAAATTTTTACGATTTTCTTAGATTGAAATAAAATTAAACTTCTTTTTCTTAATACCACCGTTTTTTATTTTGTTTTGAAGCCTCAGATTTTCTAGATTTATGAGCACCACCACTGCGATTCGAATTTTTTGGAGGAGTTTTAACATCTGCATCTGGATTTCCAGCATGCCAAGGATATGGATGGTCAGAAATAGTTGTTACATCAACTTTTATCAATTTCATAATATCTTTCCAGTAAGGTTCTTCGTCTTTACTACAAAAAGAAATTGCAATTCCGCCATTGCCTGCACGACCAGTTCTTCCAATACGATGTACATAAGTTTCTGGAATATTTGGCAAATCAAAATTAATAACAAATGGCAATTGGTCAATATCAATTCCACGTGCAGCTATATCTGTTGCTACCAAAACACCAACTTCTTTGTTTTTGAAAGCATCTAAAACACGTTGTCTTGCCGATTGTGATTTGTCTCCGTGAATAGCTTCTGCTGCAACACCGTGTTTTCTTAATGCTTTAACAACATTATCAGCACCGTGTTTGGTTCTCGAAAAAACCAATACGTCAGCTAGTTTTTCATTTCGAATTAAATGATATAATAAATTTCTTTTTTCGGTTTTATCTACAAAATAAACTCGTTGTTCTACTTTTTCAGCTGTAGAAGAAACGGGCGAAACCGAAACTGTTGCTGGGTTTTTCAGAAACATTTCTGCAAGTTCACGAATGGCAATAGGCATAGTTGCCGAAAATAATAATGTTTGTCTGTTACTGGGCGTAAGTTTCACGATTTTTTTCACATCGTTTACAAAACCCATATCGAGCATTTGATCGGCTTCGTCTAAAACCAAAGTATGCAAATGGTCTAAATCAATAAAACCTTGTTTGTGTAAATCTAATAATCGTCCTGGAGTTGCAACTAAAATATCTACTCCTTTTCGTAGAACATCTACTTGTGGAATTTGTGAAACACCACCAAAAATAGTCAGTTGTGTTAAGTTGGTATATTTTCCGTAACGGTCAAAATTCTGACCAATTTGAACTGCCAATTCTCGTGTAGGAGTAATGACTAATGCTCGTATAGTTTTAGCTTTTTTAGTAGAACCAACAATTCTGTGCAATTGATGTATAATCGGAATTGCAAATGCAGCTGTTTTTCCAGTTCCAGTTTGTGCACAACCTATTAAATCTTTTCCTGATAAAACAATAGGAATTGATTGTTCTTGTATTGGGGTTGCTTCGGTATAGCCTTCTTCGAAAACGGCTTTTTGAATACTTTTAGAAAGTGATAAATCTTCAAATAACATATTACGTGTTTTAATTTTTCAGTTTTTAAATTCTGAAATTGGGCACAAAGATAGGTTATTAATTCAAGTGAATTTTATCAGTTAAAACTGAACAATCATATTGTTTATAATTCCTTCAGTCGGATCATTTGCTTTCATAAAATCTGTAACCAAATAACCAATTAATTTGCCAACAAGTTGATTATTTTTTTCGTCACCCAATTCTGGTGCTCCTTCACAAATATGCAAATAGGTAGCATTATTATTTTTTCCAAAAAAGTGAACAAACTGACGCAACTGTTCAACCGAAAAACCACTTAAGGTCATTGCACTTGAAGGAATATTGGGTATTGCATCTAGATCTACTTCGATACCAAAACAATCTGTATTAATAAAGTTTAAAGCTTTTGACATTTCAGAATCAAAATCTTTTTCTTTTCTTATTGCAATTTCATCATAGGAATTGAATTGAACCCGTTGATTTATTTTCTTAATGATACTTAAAACTTTTTTTGAAGTATAATTTTCATGTAAGCCAAAAATAAAATACTTATTTAAAAAACCTTCTTCATAGGCATATGAAAAACCGTTACCACTATGTCTTCCTTCTAAAATTCTAAAATCAGAATGAGCATCAAAATTTATTGCATTGATAGGTTTTCCTTTAGCTAGAGCAGCACCTTTTATATTTCCGTAGGAGTTATTATGGCCACCACCAATTATTATTGGTATTTTACCCAATTTTATTATTACAGAAATGATATGCGCTACTTCTTTATCTATTTTTACCACCAATTCGCTTAATTTTTTTCTATCAGCTATATTTAAAAAATTTAAATTTTCTACAGCAGCCATTTCATCAGCAACATTCAGATGTCCTAAAATTAGCATTTGATTTCTTTTACAAAACTGATTGTATTGAATATTGGCAATACTTTTTATGGCACTTTCCCAAGCAGAAGCAGCACCAGGACGACCAAAATTTGCACGAACTCCTATATCTTCGGGTATTCCTATCAACACATATCGAGCTGGGCAATCTTTAATAAAGTCTTTTGGGTCTGTGTTTTTTGGTACAGTAAACATTTTTTCACCAAATTTTATTTCACCACTTCTATGGTTGGTTATTTTGGCTAAATCAGTATTTGAAAATAAAATTATTCGATCCATAAAAAAAAATTAACATACAAAAGTAATATAATCATACAAACTTACGTTATTACCTTAAATATTATTATTTTTGTTAAAACAATATAAAAAAACTTATGGAAAATCAAAAAAGCAATTCAAATTTAAAAGCGGTTATTGCAATATTAGCTTTACTTCTTGTCGGAAGTTTGGTATATATTTTCAAAATGACCTCTGATGCAAAAGCGCTTCAAACAGAGCTAACAACTACAAAAACAGATAAAGAATCTGTAATGAAAGATTTAGAAGAATTGAAAGCTACTTATGATGCAGCAATTGCTGAAAACACTTCAATGTCTGAAGAATTAATAGCTGAGAGAGAAAAAGTAGCTAATTTAATTTCTGATTTAAAAAAATCAAAAGGTGATGTTGCCTCAATGGCAAAATACAAAAACCAATATTTTGCTCTAGAGACCAAAATGAAAGGGTTGATGCAAGAAGTTGAGGTTTTAAAGAAAGAGAATGCAACACTTACTACACAGCGTGATAGTACAGTAATGGTTCTCGGAGAAGCCAAAAAATACAACGAAGTCTTAGTTGGTCAGAACGAAGAATTAACTAAAACAGTAGAAATTGCATCAAAATTAACGGTTTCTAATTTGAAAACGGCTGCTTACAAGATGAGAAGTTCTGGTAAACAAATTGAAACTGAAAAAGCTAGACGTGCAGATATTTTGAAAATTAGTTTTACAATTGCAGAAAATAAAGTTGCAAAAACAGGCGACAAAACCTATTATGTACAAGTAATTGATAGTAAAAACAATGTTTTGGGAGAAAAGAAAACAGAAACTTTTGCAGATAAATCGTTGACATATAGTTTTTCTACGGTAGTACAATACGAAAACCAATCTGTGAATGTGACTCAAGATTTGCCTGGAAAAGATTTTGAAAAAGGTACTTATTTTGTAAATGTTTTTGACAAAGGCGAACTAGTTTCTAAATCAAGTTTTAGCTTGAAATAAAATAAAAGATTAATAATGTTAAAAGGGAATCCACTATTTTGGGTTCCTTTTTTTTTATACTAATTTGCCGTCTAATATAACCTGATCAATTAAGTTACTACCAAATGCATAAGGCAATTGATAGAAAGAAGTTATAGGTTTTGTTATTATTAGATTTGCTTTTTTACCAATAGTGATACTGCCATGTGTTTTAGAAATTCCCATTGCATAAGCACCATTTAGAGTGGCAGCATTGATGGCTTCTTCTGGAGTCATTTTCATTTTTATACATGCAGTTGCAACTACAAAATTCATATTTCCTGAAGGTGTAGAACCAGGATTAAAATCTGTTGCCAAAGCAATAGGTAAACCAGCATTGATAATTTCTCTAGCTGGCGTGTAAGGAATACTCAAAAAATAGGAGCAAGATGGCAAAGCAACAAGCATTGTTTCTGTATTTTGTAAAATTTCAATATCTTCTTGATTCAAAATCTCTAGATGGTCTACTGATAAAGCATTATTTTGAACACCAACTGCAACTCCACCAATAACGTTGAATTGATTAACATGAATTTTAGGAATCAACCCATAAGCTATTCCTGCTTTTAGAATTTGATCGGTATCTGTAACAGAAAAATACCCACTTTCGCAAAAAACATCAATATATTCGGCCAATTTTTCGCTAGCTATGGCAGGAATCATTTCATTTATTATCAAATCGATATACCCTTGATGATTATTTTTAAATAATGTAGGAAAAGCGTGTGCACCCAAAAAAGTGGCTTTTATAGTTATCGGATATTCACTTTGCATACGTTTGATCACTCGTAGCATTTTCTTTTCATCTTCAACAGTTAGACCATAACCCGATTTTATTTCTACAGCTCCAGTTCCTAGTTTGATTATTTCTTCGAGTCGATTTTTAGATTGATAAAAAATTTCATCTTCAGTACTTTCGTGTAATTTTTTGGCTGAATTCAAAATACCACCGCCACGGTTAGCAATTTCTTCATAACTCAAACCATTTATCCTATCTACAAATTCCTGTTCACGATTGCCAGCATAGACAATATGTGTATGACTATCGCACCAGGATGGTAATACCATTTTTCCTGTGGCATCAATTATTTTTTCGGAAGTTATTTTTGGACAATCGTCCATTTTACCAAAATCTACAATGCAATCATTTTCAATACTTAAGTAGGCATTTTTTATAGTAGGTAATTCAGCCATAGCTGTTCCGGCAACCTTTAGAGTTGTAATATCTCGTATTTGTAACAACTCTTTGATATTGATAATGATTATTTTCATTTGGTAATTTTTTGTAAATGTAAATTGGAAATTTAAAAACTCCTATATTTATGCCTAAATTTTACAATTCTATTGGAATGAAAAGAATTAAATATAAAAAAGTTAGAAAAGTACAGCCCAATTTTTTCGAATATACAGGAACTCATAAATCTGATCCTATCGAAATGCAACTGTTTGTCTATGATGATGCAGGATATGAAGAATATAAAAAAGTATCATTAGAAAGAGTTAAAAGAGAAATTGAAGATGAATTGCAAACAGATGATGTAAAATGGTTTAATATTCACGGTTTGTATGATGTGAATTTGATAAAATCTATTGGTGAAATGCTTTCAATAGAAAATTTTATTATAAGTGATATTCTTAATGTTTCTCGTAGAAGCAAAATGGAGGAACTTGATCAAATTTTATTTTTTAGTATAAAATCTATTCTACCTGATGAAGATTATGATACAGTTCATGTAGAGCAAATTAGTTTTTTACTTAAAGACAATTTAATCGTCTCTTTTCAAGAAAAAAAGAGTGACTTTTTTACGCATATTCGTGAGAGAATTAAAACGCACAGTGGTATTGTTCGTAAAAAAAGAAATGATTATTTGTTGTATTTGCTACTTGAAGCAGTTATGGAAAATTTTTATATCACCATCGAATTTTATGAAGATAGAATAGAAGAACTTATGATAGAAGCCAAAACTAGTGATAATCCAGATGTTTTGGTAAGAATTGAAAAAAATCGTGAAAATTTGAATTTTTTAAAACGTGCTATTTTACCCTTGCGTGATGCATTATATTCATTAAAAAGTGAACATGATGAAGACCAATATGATGGAATAGAGAAGGTAAATTATAGTTTTTTTGCACGTTTGCACCAAAAAGCATTAGAGATATTAGAACAAATTGAGTATGATATGAATACACTTGATAGTGCTTCAAGTTTTTATTTTTCGTCTCAGAGTCATAGGATGAACGAAATTATGAAAATCCTAACTGTTGTTTCTGTAATTTTTATGCCATTAACTTTTATTGTAGGTGTTTATGGAATGAATTTTAAACATATGCCAGAACTAGACTATGTTTATGGATATTACACCATAATTGGAATTATGATATTAATAGCATTTGGAATGTTTTTTTATTTTAAAAAGAAGAAATGGTTTTAAATTTTATAGCTTTTAAACAATTCATCCTAAAAAAACAACAGTTCAGTTTATAACATTTTTCTAGTTTTTTGTACTGAAATATATTTGCCACATAAAACTCAATATTATGAAATCAATCTTAACTTTTGCAATTTTATTTTCTTCTCCTTTTTTATTTTCACAATCTACACTTTCAGGTACAGTTGTAGATGAAAAAGGCAATCCAGTTGCTGGTGCAAATATCTTTATTGATGGTACTTATGACGGCACTTCAAGTAACGAAAAAGGTAATTTTTCTTTTACTACAACAACCACAGGCAATCAGACATTGGTTATAAGTTTTCTGATTTATGAAACTACAAAATTGGTTATAG
Source organism: Flavobacterium sp. (assembly GCA_043744095.1). GTDB lineage: Bacteria > Bacteroidota > Bacteroidia > Flavobacteriales > Flavobacteriaceae > Flavobacterium. Next base: position 19,995 of record JAYTVI010000080.1, on the reverse strand, counting down.
ATGTAGCCAATTTCAAAGATAAAATTATTAAATTAAGAGAAAGTGTTACATCGCTTGATGCTGTTGTAGTAACAGCAGGTACGATGGAATCTGGTGATAAAGCACGAGTTTCAGTTTTGAAACCACTAGACATTGTTACTACTGCTGGTTCTGCTGGAAATATTATTGCAGCTTTACAAACATTACCAGGAACCAATACTGTTGGCGAAGATGGAAGATTGTTTGTGCGTGGTGGCGAAGCAGACGAAACACAAACCTATGTAGATGGCATTCGAGTAGCTCAACCTTATGGCGCTAGCACAAATAATTTGCCAACAAGAGGACGATTTTCTCCTTTTCTATTTAGTGGTATCTCCTTTTCTACTGGTGGTTATTCTGCCGAATATGGAGAAGCACTTTCTAGTGTTTTATTACTAAATACTCAAGACGAACCAGACCAAAACAAAACCGACATTGCTATGATGACTGTAGGTTTAGGATTAGGACATACCCAAAAATGGAAAAAAAGTTCATTGAGTTTTAATTCTGCTTTTATTGATTTGACTCCTTATCAATTGATGATAAAACAAGATATAGACTGGAACAAACCTTTTCAATCCTTATCTGGTGAATCGGTATATCGCTATAATTTTAATAATGGAATTTTTAAATTATATGCTGCTTTTGATGCTTCGCAATTTGATTTGAATCAAGAAAATATTAATGGTCCAAAGAAAATAAGATTCAATTTAGACAATAATAATTTCTATTTGAACTCATCTTACAAAGGTAATTTTGGGTCTAATTGGCAAATCGCTACTGGTTTAAGTTACGGATTAGGTAAAAAAGACATAGCAATTGATAATGATGATGTTAATAATCAAGAAAACGCTTTACATTTAAAACTAAAATTCAGAAAAAGTTTTTCTGATCGCTTAAAATTTTCATTTGGAGCAGATTATTTCAACACCCATTTTAATGAAAGTTATCTACCAGAAAATCAGTCAGAATTTAATGATGGTTATCAATCTGATATTACAGCTGTGTTTTCAGAAGCCGATATTTTCTTTTCTAAAAAATTGGCAGCAAAAATAGGAGTACGTTTTTCAAATAATGATTTGACTAATGAAAATACGGTTTCTCCACGAATTTCTTTGGCATATAAATTTGCAAAAAACAGTCAGTTTTCTTTCGCTTACGGAAATTTTGCACAAGCTCCAAATGTACAATACATAAAGTTTTCTAGCCAACATCAATTTGAAAATGAAAAATCTACACATTATATTTTAAATTTTCAATACAATAAAAATGGCAAAACATTTAGAGCCGAAACTTATTATAAACAGTATGATAATTTGGTAAAATACGATACCTTTTCATCAAATTTTAATAGTAATTACAGTAATAATGGTAATGGTTATGCAGCTGGTTTGGATCTTTTTTGGAGAGATGGCAAAACATTTAAAAATTTAGAATATTGGATTTCATATTCCTATATAAATACAAAAAGAGACTATAAAAACTACATTTCAAAAGTAACTCCGAGTTTTGTTGCTGATAATACCTTATCTGTTGTTACAAAATATTGGATAAATGACTGGAAATCACAAATTGGTTTTACCAATTCTTTTAGTACCGGTAGACCATACAACAACCCAAACGAATTGACTTTTATGAATGGGAAAACAAAAGCATATAATAATTTGAGTTTCAACTGGGCATATTTGTTAACGACTCAAAAGATATTGTATTTTTCTGTTTCAAATGTTTTAGGAACACAAAATGTATTTGGATATGAATATGCAAACCAAAAAACAAACGGAATTTATAACCGTCGTGTGATAACACCAACAGCAGATCGATTTTTCTTTTTGGGTTTCTTCTGGACAATTAGTGACAATAAAAAAGACAATCAGTTAAAAAATTTATAGTTTCTAATCGAAAACTACAATTCAGCCACAGAATTCAACAATTGGGTAAGTATAACTTTTAAAAAATTGATTTTCAATATAAATTTACATCATCAAATAAAAATAATTTTAAATAATAACAATTAAACTATAATATCATGAAAAAAGCAATTTTAATTTTAGCAGTATTAGTTTCAAGCTATTCGCAAGCACAAGGACAATCAAAAACTTCAGGACAATTCGAGCAAGGTATGGGTAAAGCTTTCTCGCTTTGGGGAGAAGGAAAAAACTCAGAGGCATCAGATATGTTTGAACGTATTGCTGCAGCAGAAAAAAATAATTGGTTGCCAAATTATTACGTAGCTTTAGTAAACACAACAAGTTCGTTTGGTACAAAAGACAAAGATATGGTAAACGCTTTATTGACAAAAGCACAAAATGCTTTAGATATTGAAATGATAAAAAACCCTAATAATCCAGAATTATTAGTGATGCAAGCAATGATTTATACTGGTTGGGTAGCATTTGACCCAATGACAAATGGTATGAAATATTCTGCAAAAGTTATGGAAATGTATGGAAAAGCACAAGCAATAGCACCAGAAAATCCAAGAGTTGTTTTTGGAAAAGCAGAGTATGAAATTGGTGGTGCAAAATGGACAGGTGCAGATGTAAAAGCTTTGTGTAAAGAAGTAGATCGTAGTATTGACTTGTTTGCGAAATTTGTTCCAGAGACTCCATTTTCTCCAAAATGGGGATTAGATAGAGCATTGGAAGCACAAAAAAATTGTGGTAAATAAGTATTGATTTCAAGTTGCAATTATTTCAAAGACAATCAAATAAACTATCAAAATGAACAAATTTTATAAAGAATTACCAAGAACCATTTTTTTATCAATTATAATTTTTATTGTGATTCAGATTTTAAATATAGTTCTTGGAAGTACTTTTCATTTTGATAGTAAACTATTGATTCAGTTTGGGTTTGTAGCTTTATATACTTTTTCATTATCCTTTGCAAATTCATCGCTTTTTTGCTATTTAGATAAAATTTTTATCGCAAATAGATTTTCAAAAAAAAGAGTAATTGTTGGTTTTTTGAGTTCGTTTTTGGTTTCATTATTCGTCATTTTTCTATTAAGAATTTTTGAAGAATTGCTTGTTAATAGAAATTCGTTAGATTATTTTATTGCAAATGAAAAAGCTGCCAATTATGTTTCAGCAATAATTATAACATTTGTGGTAACCTTGTCATTGTATGCTTTTCATTTTTATAAAGCTTATAATGAGAACAAAGTTAAGGAGCAAAAAATTATTGCAGGAACTGCAAATGCTAAATTTGAAAGTTTAAAAAACCAAATCGATCCGCATTTTCTTTTTAATAGTTTGAATGTATTGAGTTCTTTAATCGAAGAAAATCCCGATAATGCACAAAAATTCACAACTTCATTATCTAAAATCTATCGCTATGTTTTGGAGCAAAAAGATAAAGATTTAGTTACCGTACTAGAAGAATTAAATTTTGCAAAAACGTATATGAATTTGTTAAAAATGCGTTTTGAAAACAGTATTTCTTATGAATTACCAGATAATTATGATAATCTAGAGGCAAAAGTTGTACCGCTTTCATTACAATTATTATTAGAAAACACAATCAAACACAATACTGTAAGCGAACAAAAACCATTGCATATTAAGATTTTTGTAAAAGATAATTATCTCGTTATACAAAACGATTTGCAAAAAAAAGAAGTTTTGCAAGATAGACAAGGCGTTGGATTACAGAATATTATAAGTCGATATGCAATTTTAACTCAAAGAAAAGTCATCATTAATCAAACTGAAAAAGAGTTTGCAGTACAATTGCCAATACTAACAAAGCAAATAAACATTATGGAAACATCATCAAATAATTTTGAAAATTCAGTCTATTATAGAGCCAAAAAAAGAGTTGAAGAATTAAAAGGGTTTTATGGAAATCTAATCTCATATTGTTGTGTTATTCCGATATTAATTTATATAAATCTTGCTTATATGCCACAATTTCAATGGTTTTGGTTTTCGGCTTGTGGTTGGGGATTCGGAGTGTTAATGCACGCTTTTAAAGTTTTTGGATATGGACAATCTTGGGAAGAACGAAAAATAAAAGAGATTTTAGAAAAAGGAAATGAAAATAAAAATTGGAACTAGTTTAAAGGAATATAAATCATAATATAAATAAAACAATGGAAACATATAATAGTGAACAAGAAAAATATTTTTTTGCTAAGAAAAGAGTAGACGAAATCAAAGGTTTCTATGGTAATTTGATTTCATACATCATTTTTAATGGTTTTTTTCTAGTATTGAATTTAATAACATCACCTAATGATTTATGGTTTTTTTGGCCACTAATTGGTTGGGGAATTGGTGTTGTTTTTCACGGAATGAAAGTTTTTAATTTTTATCCATTTTTAGGAAAAAACTGGGAAGAAAAAAAGATTAATGAACTTATTGAAAAAGAAAATCAATCTAAAATGAATTGGAAATAATGATTAATTTAGAATTTATTTTCAAGATACTTCTTTTTATACATATCCTTGCTGGAAGTATAGGTCTTTTTACAGGAACGATAAACATCATTCGAAAAAAAGGCGACAGACCACATATTCTTATTGGGAAGTTTTTCTTCTTTTCAATGATAATCAATGCAATTGCAGGTTTTATAATGTCTATTTTACACAATAATATGTTTTTGTTAATTATAGCTGTATTTTCTTTTTATATGACAGCAACAGGTCAACGATTTTTATATTTAAAGAAATTAAATGAAGGTCAAAAACCTAAAAAAATTGATTGGACAATTACTATAACGATGATATTATTTGCACTTTTCTTTATCCTTTTTGGAGCTTATTTGATATTAAATGGAAATAATTTCGGGATCGTTTTATTGGTATTTGGACTCATCAGTATTTTGATGTCAAAAACAGATATTAAAACTTACAGAGGAAACGTAAAGCATAAAAATTATTGGCTATTAATTCATATTCAACGTATGATTGGTGCATACATTGCTGCATTAACCGCATTTTTGGTTGTAAATAACAACTATTTGCCACCAGTTGTGGCTTGGTTGCTACCCACAGTTATTCTTACACCTTTAATTTTTTATTGGTCAAGAAAAAATGCTATACACAAATCAAATACACAAATTATCAAATGAATATAATAATCATTGAAGACGAAAAACCTGCAGCACGACTTTTACAACGAAAAATAGAGAAGTTAGGTTTGCAAGTCAATCAAATGTTACATTCTGTTGAAGAAGCTATCAATTGGTTTGAGAATAATACACATCCAGATTTAATTTTTTTAGACATTCAACTCTCAGATGGATTGTCTTTTGAAATTTTTGAAAATAGAGACATAAAAAGCGCCATAATTTTTACAACCGCTTATGATGAGTATGCTTTGAGAGCTTTTAAACTCAATAGTATAGATTATTTATTAAAACCAATTGATGAAGAAGATTTAGAGACAGCAGTAAATAAGTTTAAAGCCAGAAACACAACTGCTCCAAATTTATCTTTAGATTTTGAGATGATAAAACAAATGTTTACAAAGTCTAACGACAAACAATATAAAACTCGTTTTACAGTAAAAATCGGACAGCATTTGAAAGTAATTTCAACAGATGAAATTGAATGTTTTTTTAGCGAAAATAAAGGAACTTATCTACATACTTTTGACAACAGAAACTATTTGATAGATACAACTTTAGAATTTTTAGAACAAGAATTAGATGCTAAGCTTTTTTTCAGAATTAGCAGAAAGTATATTATTCCTTTGCGGTCAATAAAAGAAATTATTTTGTATTCTAACTCAAGATTAAAAATAATTTTACCTACATATAATGAAGACGAAGTGATTGTAAGTCGAGAAAAAGTGCAAGATTTTAAAACTTGGATTGATTAATATTTACTTTAACAATAAATTTAGATATGTTAGTATAATTATATTGTAATAAACAGTTTAACAAAAAAAATAGATTTTATTTATAATACTTTTTATGTCAAAAATTGCTTTCTAATACCAATTATTACAATAATAAAAAGAGTATAAAATATAAAAAAAGGTACAATAAAATCAATCCATCCAAAAGGCAACATAAACGCAATAATGAGTAATTGAAAACCCAAACCATACAAAGAAAGTAGTGTCATAAACCAATTTGGAAACGTTTTAATTTTGTAAGCATCTTGATCTAAAAAGTGAATTATTTTATCAAAAGCACCATACACAATCGTGTAAATTACAAACAAAACATTTACAGATTTTTGGCTTTCTCCAGGTAATGCTTTTGGAGTTTTGTATTCAAAAATTTTGCTAGTTGCATCACCACCAACTGACTTGGTTCTCAAAATAACGTAGTAATAATTATATAATGTTCCTTGTAATTGAATACTTATAAATGCTAATAATGCAAACCAAAAAGTAGTTTTGGATACATAACAAATGGTCATTAGAATTAAAAAATTTAAAATAATATCAAAAACACTATCTAAGTAGCGACCAAAATACGAAGGAGTACTTTTTAATCGAGCCAATTCTCCATCAGCAGCATCAATTCCAGATTTTAGAATAATAAAAAAACCAGCAGCAAAAAAAAAGTTGTTAAGTATACAAAAAATAGCAATTAATCCCGAAATACCAAAAAGTAAAGTAACGTGAATAGGAGTAAAGCTTGTATTGATAAGTCTTTTGGCTAGATATTTCCCGAATGGTCTTCCATAATCTGATAAATCAAGAAATTTATCTTGAGTGGCAAGTTTTGACATTAATATTTCTAAAAAAGAACTGTGACAATATAGTCGAATAATTTATTTTGATAAGCGATGTAAGGTATAGGTCATAGTAGCTAATAATGCAAAGGCTGTAATTTGATGGGTTAATCCTAACCACATCGGAACACCATATAAAAGCGTAAAAACACCAAGTACGAACTGCAAAAATACAATAAAAACTAATAAATTAATACCGTTTTGTTGATCTGCAGTTAGTGTGTATTTTTTGCTTTTGTAATATAAAAATGTGATGATACCAACTACAAAGTATGCCATTGTTCGATGTATAAATTGAACACCACTTTTGCCTTCTGTAAATCGTAAAAACCAAGAGTTTTTTTCTAAAACAATACTTTCGTGAAAAAACTCTCCATCACTCATCAAAGGCCAATGATTGTGAATCAAACCTGCGTTTAAACCGGCAACAAATCCGCCGTATATTATTTGAACTAAAATAAAGACTATAGCAATTCGAGCTATTTTTTTTAAAGACAAAATTACTTTGTTTCTTTCAGGATAAATCAAATCTAAGGCAACCCAAAGCGTGTAAGCAAAGGTTATAAAGGCAAAAGTGAGATGCAGTGCCAATCTAAAATGACTTACATCAGGATTATCTATTAGTCCGCTTTTGACCATAAACCATCCTAAAAATCCTTGAAAAGCACCCATTCCTAGCAAGATAATTCCTTTTTTGATGGTTGCTTTATCCAACTGCTTTTTGATTATAAAATAAATAAAAGGTACAATAAAAACAAGTCCTATTATTCGACCAATAAAACGATGAAACCATTCCCAGAAATAGATGAATTTATAATCAGAAAGCGTAAAATCATTATGAATATTAATTTTTTGATACTCTGGAAATTTTTTGTATTCTTCAAATGCAGAAGTCCATTTTTCTTGTGATAATGGCGGAAAAGTATCTGTTACCAAATGCCAATCAGTCATAGAAAGACCTGAATTGGTTAAACGTGTGATACCGCCAACTGTCACCATCAAAAAGAGCAAAACACAACCAGAAAGTAACCAGATTATTACTGATTTATTATTTTTCATTACGAATGTATCTTTATTTAAAATAAATATTATTTAATATTGGACGCAAAATTAAAAGTTTTATATGGGTTGTGATTGTAAACAAATCATAAAGTTTAGTGAAGTATTTTTTCAAATGCTTTTCTTGCATTTCCTCTAAAAAAAACTTCGCCACAATAGGAGTAACTCATTTTATCAAAAATTTTCAGCATAGCAAAATTATCAAAATTAGTATCTACTTTTATGCTATATATTTTTTTATCTTTTGCAAACTCTTCTACTTTTTTGAGTACAATTTGTGATAAAGATTGTCCTAAATATTTTTCTGCAATTGCAATTCTATGAACAACCACAAAGTCATCATTAGTTAACCATTTGCCAATAATTTTTTCATATTCGGGTTCGTCATTAATAAGCACTGCACAGTATCCTATAAAATCATTCTCGAGAGTTAAAACAAAACCATTTTCTTTCTGAATATCATTTTTAATAACATCAAGATTTGGATAACCATCTTGCCACTGTTTGCTGCCATCTTTTTTTCTTCTAGCAATGGCTTGTTGAATAATTTCCCAGATAAATGGTTCATCAGCTGGTATTGCTTTTCTAAAATGATACTTTGACATTGATGATTTAATTTGAAAAATTATATTTTCTGTAATCCCATTTTTTCAGCTCTTTTCACGACAAAATCATAAGCTGCTTGATAGTTATTCGGAATTTCTCCTTCCAGAATTGCTTCTTTTACTGCTTCTTTCAAAACTCCAATTTCTCGTGAAGGTTTTAGATTGAATAATTCCATAATTTCTTCACCAGTAATTGGTGGCTGAAAATTTCTAATAGAATCGCGTTCTTCAACTTCAACAATTTTTTGTCTTACTTGTTCAAAATTTTTATGGTATTTTTTGAATTTTGTAGGATTTTTGGTTGTAATATCAGCTTCACATAAGGTCATTAAATGTTCAACATCTTCACCAGCATCAAAAACGAGTCGTCTAACAGCAGAATCAGTTACAATTTCGTCCGACAAAACAATTGGTCTAGAACTCATTACAACCATTTTCTGAACATATTTCATTTTTTGATTTAATGGCATATGCAATCGTTCAAAAATTTTCTTAACCATTTTGCCACCAAGAAATTCGTGTCCGTGAAATGTCCAACCTTGTTTTTTAGTAAACCTTTTAGTTGGTGCTTTTCCTATGTCGTGCAACAATGCAGACCAACGCAACCAAACATCATCAGTGTTTGGACATATATTATCAACCACTTCGAGAGTATGATAGAAATTGTTTTTGTGTGTTTGTCCTTCTATTTCTTCAACATTATTTAATGCAGTTAATTCAGGTAGAATAATTGTTAAAAGTCCAGTTTTATATAAATGCAAAAAACCAATTGAAGGTTTGTCGGTTAATAAAATTTTATTCAATTCCTCTACGATTCTTTCACCAGAAATAATATTAATTCGGGTGCAATTATTTTCTATTGAATTTAATGAATTTACATCAATTTCAAAATTTAATTGTGTTGCAAACCTAATAGCACGTAGCATTCGTAATGGATCATCAGAAAAAGTAACATCAGGATTTAGAGGCGTTTTAATAATTTTGTTTTTTAAATCATCCAATCCATTAAACGGATCAATTAATTCACCATAATTATTTTCATTTAATGAAAAAGCCAATGCATTTATAGTAAAATCACGTCGATTTTGGTCGTCTTCAAGCGTCCCGTTTTCTACAATAGGATTTCGACTATCATGATTATAAGATTCTTTTCTAGCGCCAACAAACTCAATATCAATTTCTTTATAGCGCAACATTGCAGTTCCGTAGTTTTTAAAAACCTGAACTTTAGGTTTGTTGGGTAATAATTGAGATACTTTCAGAGCCAATTCTATTCCTGATCCAATAGCAACAATATCTATATCCTTTTTAAAATCTCTTTCTAATAAAAAATCTCGTACAAATCCACCAATAACATAACTATCTATATGCAGATCTTGGCTTGCTTGAGCAATGATTTTGAAAATGGGATTTTGTAGTGCGTTTTTATAATTCATTTTTTTGCGGCCACGAATTCACGAATGTTTTTTTTTGATTTTTGATTTTTTTAAAAATTATAAAACTATACGTTTATGTTCTAAAGATTTATTATTGAAATTAGCTAAAATTGCTAATTTATTTTTTGATACTTTTAAATAGTTTATGCATTGAGCAATATGTTTTGAATCGAATTTTTCACAAGATTTTAATTCTAATATTACAGCGTCGTGTAATACAAAATCTGCATAGAACTTATGATTCAAAATAACATCTTTATAATGAACCTCGTATTGCTTTTCTCTTTCATAAGGAATTTTATTTCTTTTTAATTCATATTCTAAAGCATCCTTGTAGACTATTTCAGAAAATCCTCCGCTTAAATTATTATGAACTTCAAAAAGAATTCCAACAATTTCAAAACTTTCTTTTTTTAAAATAATTTCTGACATAAAATTTAAAATGTAATTTGTGAATTCGTGGCTATTACTTTCTTATTATTTTAACCTGTGAATCATTTGTTAACTTAATAATTGTTGACGGTTTATCACAAATTTTGTCTTTATGCAAATTTACTACATAGTCAACGCCTTTAATAATTTCTGGGCTAATTTCTTTGAATGATTTGGGTGTTGGTTGCCCAGAAATATTTGCAGAAGTAGAAACAAGTGGTTTTTTTATTCGTTCTAATAATTTAAAACAAAAAGGTTCTTTAATAATACGAATACCAAGAGTTTTGTCAGAAGCAATAAGATTTGGAGCTACATTCCTAGGATTGTCTAAAATTATTGTTGTTGGTTTTTGACATAAATCTAAGATTTGCCAAGCCACCTCTGGAATGTCTTTAAATACATTGTACATCATTTTTTCGCCATTCATAAGGCAAATCATACTTTGCGTTTCTGCACGTTGTTTGAGTTGATATATTTTTGCAACAGCATCAGTATTTGTGGCATCACAACCAATTCCCCAAACGGTATCAGTAGGATAGAGGATAATTCCGCCATTTTGAATAACTTCAAATGCTTTTTGAATTTCTGAATTAATTTCCATAATTTGTTTTGATCATTTTGCAAAGATATTATATAAATACTATTTATAGAAAGAGGATATTACTTTAACCAATATTTCCTTTAAAAAGAATTATTATATTTGCAAATCATAAAAAATACTATGTTTGTTGAACGATTAGCTTGGGATAGTGATTTTTTTGGCTACGAAGTTGGGAAAATTGATTTAAAAAACAATATGTCACTCGACTATGAATTGTTTTTAATTGCTGCAAGCAAATATAAATTAGTATACATTTTCTCTAAGTACAGTATTAATTATGACCTAATCAATCTAGTTGACGAAAAAATAATTTTTGAGAAAATATTAGATTTTCAATTTGAAGAAACAAATAAGGATACTTTTGATATTCAATCCTTTGATGAAAATATACATAGTGTAAGCCAAATAAAAAACCTTGCTCTAGAAAGTGGTATTTATTCACGATTTTATTTAGATAAAAATTTTAAAAATAATGAGTTTGAAAAACTATATATTAGTTGGATTGAACAATCAATTAATAGAAAAATTGCTTTTGAGATATTAGTAGCTACAAACAAAAACAAAACTATTTTGGGTTTTATTACATTGAGAAAAAAAAATGAAAATACAGTAGAAATAGGTTTAGTTGCTGTTTCTGAAGCATCAAGAGGAAAAGGAATTGCAAAAAAACTTTTAAATTTTTCTTTCAAAAAAGTAAAAGAATTAGGGTTTAAAACTATTTTGGTTGTTACTCAAAATCAAAATATTCCAGCAATGAAATTATACGAGTCGGTAGGTTTTGAAATTAAAGAAAAAACATTTGTTTATCATTATTGGAATATATGATACCATTCAACAAACCTTATTTAGTAGGTAACGAAACACAGTACATTCAAGACGCTGTAAATACAGGTAAGATTTCTGGTAACGGAAAGTATACAAAACTATGTCAAGATTTTTTTGAAAATAAATATAATTTCAAGAAATGTTTGCTTACAACTTCTTGTACAGATGCATTAGAAATGTGTGCTATTTTGGCAAATATCCAAAAAGATGATGAAGTTATTATACCAAGCTATACATTTGTTTCTACCGCTTTAGCTTTTATTCGTCAAGGAGCTAAAATTATTTTTGCAGATTCTAGTATCGATAATCCAAATATTGATGTTTCTAAAATTGAAGCACTTATTACATCTAAAACCAGAGCAATAGTGCCAGTTCATTATGCAGGAATTGCTTGTGATATGGAAGCAATTATGAATCTAGCCCATCAATATAATTTAATAGTAATAGAAGATGCTGCTCAAGCTATAGATAGTTATTATACATTTAAAGATGGAACTACAAAAGCTTTAGGTTCTATTGGTCATATGGCTGCATTTTCATTTCATGAAACAAAAAATATTATTTCTGGCGAAGGCGGAATGCTTGCAATAAATGATGAAAAATTCAGCAATAGGGCAGAAATTATTTGGGAAAAAGGAACTAATAGGGCAGAGTTTTTTAGAGGCGAGATAAACAAATATGGTTGGGTTGATACAGGTTCATCATTTTTGCCATCAGAAATAATATCTGCGTTTCTTTGGGCACAATTAGAAGCATTAGACAAAATACAAACCAAAAGAAAAGAACTTTGGAGTTTATATTTTAAGGGTTTAAAAGGATTTGAAAAAGATATTTTTAAAATTCAAGAACTACCAGATTACGCATCGAATAATGCACATATGTTTTATGTTGTTTTTGATAATTTAGAACATAGAACAGCTTGTATCGATAGACTAAAAAAAAATGATATATTAGCTGTTTTTCATTATTTAAGTTTGCATAAAAGCGATTATTATAAAGATAAATACTCAGGAGAAGAATTATATTGGAGCGATTATTATACAGATAGATTGTTGCGTTTACCATTGTATTTTGAATTATCAGAAACAGATATTAAAAAAATAGTTTCAATAATCTTAGATTTTAATTAATAAAATAAATTGATTCTTAAATTTATACATTTAAAAATAAATGGATAACCTAAAAGCTAAAAAAATAATACTATTAGTAACCTACGATCATGGTGGAGCAGGTGAATATATTTATAAAATAGCTGGAATATTAAAAAATCTAGGACACCAAGTAATTTTGGTGGTAAAAGAAAAAACAAAAAATGAGGATTTTATAATAACAATTAAAACAAAATCTCTAAAAAAGATCTCAATTTTCTCCAAAATTCTTGAAAAAACAAATAAAAAAAAATATAAAATAAAATTAGATAATAAATATCATTTTTACGGTAAAGACGAAGACTCAATTAGTATATCACCAGAAAAAGTTTTTGAGCAAATTGGGTTTATACCTGATTATATTTTTGCTGGTTGGACAGCAGGATTCTTAAATTCAAAAGATATTTTACTTTTACAACAATATAGTAGAGCAAAAGTTTATACAGTAACTGTAGACATGAACCATTTTACAGGCGGATGTCATTATGCTTGGGATTGCAAGGGATATATTAGCGGTTGTTCTGATAACTGTCCTGCAATTTTAAATACTTATTTTAAAGATTTAGCAAAGACCAATTTTGAAAATAAGCTAAAAAACGCACAATTAGGAAATTTTGAGATTATTGCAGGTTCAAGTTGGACATTGAAACAAGCAGAACAGTCCAAAATATATAAAAATCAAGAAAAAATCATCAATATCAATAGCCTTATTGATACTAATGTAATGCAACCTATGGGTAAAAAAAAGGCTAAAGTTTTTTTTAATTTAGATTCAGACAAATTTTATATTCTGATGGGTTGTCAAAATGGCAATGAGCTCAGAAAAGGGTTTGATTATTTACTAGAAAGCCTCAAAATTTTATATAATGAGCTAGATAAGTCAAAAGATAAAATAAACGTTATTTTGGTTTCAAGCCAACCGATTTTGGAACAAGATCAGATTCCTTTTAACACTACAAATCTCGACTATGTTAAGGATTATAATAAATTATCTTTGCTATATCAAGCTGTTGATGTTTTTGTAAACTCATCAATTGAAGATTCAGGACCAATGATGGTTTCAGAAGCTTTGGCTTGCGGAACACCAGTTGTAGGTTTTGATATGGGAGTTGTAAATAATATGGTAATTACAGGTTATAATGGCTATAAAGCAATATTAAAAGATCCAGATGATTTAGCAAAAGGTATTAAAGAAATATTTTATCTAAGCACAGAACAATATTCTACCTATTCAAAAAATTCAGTGACACAAATCCAAAAATATAGTTCGCTAGAATATGCAGCAACATTATTTAAATCATTATTATCTGAATAAAAAGAATTAAAATTGACAATAATATTTGTCTATTTTTGTAAAGGAATTAAAAAACGACAATTAGAAATACAGTTTTAAAAATGAAAGTAGCATTAGTAACAGGAATTACAGGTCAAGACGGAGCTTATCTAGCTGAACTTTTATTATCCAAAGGATATATGGTTCACGGTATAAAAAGGAGAAGTTCTTTGTTTAACACACAAAGAATTGATCATATTTATGAAGATCCGCACGTAGACAACCAGCATTTTAAATTGCATTATGGTGATTTGAGTGACTCAACCAACTTAATCCGTATTATTCAAGAAACACAACCTGACGAAATATATAATTTGGGTGCAATGAGTCACGTAAAAGTGAGTTTTGATATTCCAGAATATACTGCAAACGCTGACGGAATAGGAACTTTGCGTATTCTTGATGCTGTTCGTCTTTTAGGATTGACAAAAAAAACCAAAATATATCAAGCTTCAACATCAGAATTATACGGTTTAGTTCAAGAAGTTCCACAAAAAGAAACGACACCTTTTTATCCTCGTTCTCCTTATGCTGTTGCAAAAATGTATGCTTATTGGATAACTGTAAATTATCGTGAAGCTTATGATATGTTTGCTTGTAACGGAATTCTTTTTAATCACGAAAGTCCACTTAGAGGAGAAACTTTTGTAACCAGAAAAATAACGCGTGGTGTTGCTCAAATGGCTTTGGGAATGCAAGATGTGTTATTTATGGGAAACATTGACTCACAACGTGATTGGGGTCATGCCAAAGATTATGTAGAAGCAATGTGGCTGATCTTACAACAAGATACACCAGAAGATTTTGTTATTTCAACTGGAGTTACAACAACTGTTCGCGAATTTATTAGAATGTCTTTTAGAGAAGTTGGAGTTGAGTTAGATTTCAAAGGCGAAGGTGTTGATGAGGTTGGGACAGTTATTTCTAGTTCAAATCCAGAGTACGCATTTAAAATTGGTCAAGTTGTAGTAAAAATTGACCCTGCTTATTTCCGTCCTACAGAAGTAGAATTGCTAATTGGTGACAATACAAAAGCAAAAACAAAATTAGGTTGGGCACCAAAATATACACTAGATATGCTTGTAAAAGAAATGATGCAAGCCGATGTTGCAATATTTAAAAAAGAAAAACACTCAAAAGATTTTAAATAAGTAAGGAGTAAATATGCAATTTGATTCAAAAATTTATGTAGCTGGACATAGAGGAATGGTAGGAAGCGCTATCGTTAAGGACTTATTGTCCAGAGGATTTACCAATATTATTCATAAAACTTCAAGCGAGCTTAATTTAATTGATCAAAAAGCGGTTGCTCTTTTTTTTGAAACCGAAAAACCAGAATATGTTTTTTTGGCTGCAGCCAAAGTAGGCGGAATTGTTTCAAATAATACCTTTAAAGCTGATTTTATTTATGAAAACATTCTAATACAAAGCAATGTTATTCACGAAAGTTATAAAAACAAAGTCAAGAAATTACTATTTTTAGGTTCAACTTGTATTTACCCAAAATATGCACCACAGCCTTTAAAAGAAGACTATTTGCTTACCGGAATTTTAGAAGAAACTAATGAATCGTATGCAATTGCAAAAATTGCCGGCATCAAAATGTGTGATGCTTATCGAGATCAATATGGTTGCAATTTTATATCTGTGATGCCCACCAATTTATATGGTTTTAATGATAATTATGACTTGCAAAATTCTCATGTACTGCCAGCTTTATTAAGAAAATTTCACGAAGCCAAAATCAATAAGCAACAAGAAGTTGTTGTTTGGGGAACAGGAAATCCGTTGCGTGAATTTCTACACGCTTCTGATATGGCCAATGCTTGTGTCTATTTGATGCAAAATTTTGACGAAAAAGGATTTGTAAATATTGGAACAGGAATCGAGATTTCGATAAATGAGTTAGCAAATTTAATCAAAGAAATTGTAGCTTTTGAAGGTAATATTGTTTTTGATACTACAAAACCTGACGGAACTCCTAGAAAACTAACCGACATTACAAAACTAAACAGTTTAGGCTGGAAACACACGATAGAACTTAGAGATGGAATATCAAAAGTATACCAGCAAAAGTTTCTTAATTAAGAGCTAATATGATCAAAATTTCTATAATAACTATCAATTATAATGATAAAAATGGTTTAAGTAATACTATTGAAAGTATTTCAAATCAAACCTATAGAGATTATGAGTTTATTGTTATTGATGGTGGAAGCTCTGACGGAAGTAAAGAATTAATTGAGCAAAATAATTCTAAAATAACGTATTGGGTTAGCGAGAACGACACAGGTGTTTTTAATGCTATGAACAAAGGAATTAGAGCAGCAAAAGGAGAGTTTGTTATTTTTATGAATGGCGGAGATTGTTTTTATGATAATAAAGTTTTGGAGGAAGTAATACCAGATTTAAATTCAGATTTTGATATTTATTATGGAGATAATTACAAAGTAAGTCCCAATTCTAAACGATTAAAAACGTATCCTGAGAAATTAAATTTTTCTTTTTTTTATTCTAGCTCTATCAATCACCAATCTACATTTATTAGAAAATCACTATTTGAAGATTATTTTTATTATAATGAAAATTACAAAATAGCCTCAGATTGGGAGTTTTTTGTATATACAATTTGTCATAAAAATGTACCGAACAAATATTTAAAAAAGACTATTGCAACTTATGATTTTACAGGAATTTCTTCAAATCCAAAATTCTCTGAGTTGTTTTTAATAGAAAAAACACAATCTATTCAAAAATATTTCCCCGCTTTTGTTGATGATTATAAAAATGTAAGCGAGCTAAATTCTAAACGGTATTTGCAAATTCAACATATCAAAAAATACCCGATTGCTTGGAAAATATTAAAAGGGTTTTTGAGTATTGAATTATTATTTTTACCAAAAATTAATAAATAAATAAAATGAAAAAAATTCACGTCGGATTTTTATTATCTTATGATTATGACAAACTAAAATTGTCAATTCCGCCTGTTTATAAAGCTGCAGATAGAATATTTATTGCTATTGATGAAAACTTAAATACTTGGTCAGGAAATAAATTTGAAATTGATTCTGCTTTTTTTCAATGGTTAGAAACTTTTGATACTGATAAAAAAATAGAAATCTATCATGATAATTTTTATGTTCCAGGATTAACAGGGATTCAAATGGATACTCGCGAACGCCACTTACTTTCTTTAAAAATGGGTATTGGCAATTGGTTGGTACAAGTTGATAGTGACGAATATTTTTTAGATTTCGAAAAATATGTTCAATCCTTACGAAAATACGATAGCTATCTTGATAATCCAGAAAAGCATCCAGTTCAGATTTCTGGCTATCATATAGATATATATAAAAATCTAGAAGACGGTATTTTATATGTAAAAAACACGTGCAAAGTATTGCTGGCAACCAATTACCCAAATTACAAATTAGCACGTCAAACCAGAGAACGAATTATTTATGTAGACTCATTTACACTTCACGAATCGTTATCTCGTTCTGAAGAAGAATTAGAATATAAACTCAAAAATTGGAGTCATCGCGAAGATGTGAATCCCACTTTTTTAGAAAAATGGAAAAGCGCCAATAAAGATAATTATACTCAAATTAAAAATGTTTTTTATCTCGATCCAACACAATGGAAAGAATTAGGTTATGTGCCTACAAAAGATTTGAATGAAATTAAAGACTATTTCGAGAAAAGAGAGGATATGAAATTTTCTAAATTTTATCTAATGAAGAAAAACTTTGGACAATGGTTCAAACATTTAAAAATTTTTAAACCAACAAAAAAGCCAACATTCGAAAAATATTTTTAGTAAAGTATTGAATTATAAACTTTTAAATATTCTGAAGCTGCAACTTTCCAATCGAAACTTGCGGCTCTTTTTTTCATATTTTCTTCCATTTCAATTTGATTTGAATAAAAATGCGAAAGTCCGTTTTCTAAAACATTTTTCATATACTCAGGCACAAAATTATCCCAATAATAACAATATTTGCCACCAATTTCGGGAAGCGATGTTTTATTTGCCAAAAAAATGGGTTTTCCAAATCGCATCGCTTCAATAGGAGGAAGACCAAAACCTTCTCTAATTGAAGGAAAAACAAATGCATTACATTTTGATAAATAATATTGTTTGGCAACATCATCAACTTTTCCAGTCAAAAAAATGCGGTTTTGCAAATTATGGTCTTTTAAATATTTTTTTATTTCCATACCATAAGATTTGTCATTATTGCCAGAAAGTATCAAATTAAAATCTTCTAGTAATGGCATCATTTTGATAATAGAAAGAAAATTTTTGCGCTCCAGAAAATCACCAATCGAATATAAAAAAGGCTTATCTATTGGAACTGGAGAGATAAAATTAGAAGTGTCAAGTATTGTAGATATTGGATTTCCGTTATAAATTACATACTCAGGAATTTTTGGAACATCAAAATACTGATGCGTTTGTTTCTTGGCAAATTCTGAAATATAGGTTATAGCAGACGATTTTTCGAGTTTGTTTTGAAACAATCTATTATTGACATGATTTTTATCTGACGAAATTTCTTCAACAAAATTCACATCATGAACGGTCAATAAATAGTTGTTTACTTTATAAGGTTCGATTTTTGTATTTTGATTTACAGAATGCCATAAATCGTGTTTTGTTCTAATTCTAAATAGAGAATGACGTGTCAAATTATTGAATTTATGATAACAAAATTTAGATCCAAATTCAGAAAAGAGCATTTCTGGATTTTTCACATTTAATATAAGTTCTAAATCATCAAATTCTAGTTGTGAAAATCCTTTAATTAGTTCATAATTAAAAGTTCCTAAGCCAGTTGCTTTATTTTTGAGATTATGAGTTTCAAGAAAAACTGTTTTTTTCATAAAAAGGAATCAAATTTGAGTAAAAGTAGCCCTATTATTGGAAAAATAAAATGCAATACTTACTTTTGTTTTCACATAGTACCTACAAATGCAAATATACATACATCCTGATTATAAAGACAATTCTGATAAGATTGAAAATTTTATTATAAATTTTGACACTAAAGGATTGCTTTTTGGAGACGGACAACGTAATACCATTAAATTATTTGATTTAAATGGAACTCAAGTCAATATCAAATCGTTTAAAGTTCCGAATTTTATAAACAAAATAGCTTATCAATTTTTTAGAAAATCCAAAGCCAAAAGGTCTTATAAATATGCCAATAAATTGATTGAATCAAAAATTGGAACTCCAAAGCCAATAGCTTATGGAGAAAATTTTTCGACTTTTGGATTAGAAAAAAGTTATTATATTAGCGAACATCTGCAAACAGAGTTGACTTTTCGTGAACTTGTTGAACAACCTGATTATCCTGAAAACGAAATTATTTTAAAACAATTTACACAGTTTTCGTTTGATTTGCATCAAAAAGGGATAGAGTTTTTAGACCATTCTCCTGGAAATACATTAATTAAAAAAGTAGGAAATGAACAATATAGTTTTTTTCTAGTAGATTTGAACAGAATGAATTTTCATCATCAAATGAACTTTGATCAACGCATGAAAAACCTGTCACGATTGACTCCCAAAAAAGAAATGATTGCTGTAATGAGCGATGAATATGCAAAACTTTATGAAAAACCTTATTCTTTAGTTTTAGAAAAAATGTGGCACTACACCCAAAAATTTCAAGAAAAATACCATCGAAAACAGAAATTAAAAGAACAATTATTTTTTTGGAAAACTAGAGATTAAACCATTTAAAGTTAGAATTTACTGTAAAGAAAATGAAGATTTTTTTCTTTATTCAAAAAAGAAAAATCAAGCATAGCATCGTTACGATTTATTTT
>JAYTVI010000079.1:0-23980 GCA_043744095.1 Flavobacterium sp. | reverse complement strand
CATAATTTCCTGCAACAGTAGCTGAGTCTGATATTCGTCCAGGAATTTCAAACCCTTTTCCTCCAGTAGAAGTTGCAACTGCAAGTTTTCCGTTGGCATCTAATGCTACACAACCCACAGTTCCTACTCTATTTGCTGCAAGTTTTGCATCATATTCAGCTCTTCGCTGCGGGATTTCGGTAGAAAATTTTTCAAAACCATGTTGTCTTGCAAAATTAGTAGCTCCACTTCCACCGAGAACTCTATCATCAACATTCATTAGAATTTGAGCAACTTGTATAGGATTTTTTACTTCTTCTATATTGATAACGCCGCTCATTTTTTGAGTTTCGCCATCCATCAATGAAGCACTCATTCTTATTTTTCCGTCACTTTGAATTTGAGATCCAATACCCGCATTAAATAACTCATCATCTTCTAATAATGAAACTGCATAAACCACTGTTTCTATTGCAGAATGAGATTGTAGATAAGTATATGAGTCTTTTACAATTCGTAGTAAAGCATTTTGCTTAGCAACTTTTGTTTCGTGGTTGGTTGATGATTCAGAGAAAAAACCACCGTGAATGATAATTTTAGACATCTTAGATTGGTTAGATATTTTAGATAATTTAGATTCATTAGCTTTTTTAGACTGACTTTACTATAATATAAAAAATATTAGTCAGTCTATAAAATCTAACTTTCTATACATATTGCGAACTCTTAATATTCATTTTGAAAGTATCTAAATCAAAAGTATCGTTTTTACTCATTACGTGAGTCACAAGATGATTGATTGAAATAGGTTGACCTAGTTCTACTTGGGTTAAATTGGTGTCTTTTACTTCTCTACCATCAACCAAAATAACTAAGCCAGAACCAATTGCTTCCATCTGACGACCATTGGTAATAAGCAATCCTGTATCTTCACCTAGACCAATTCCTAGTACTTTAGGGTTGCCTACAACGGCTTGAAACAATCTACCAATTCTTCCTCGTTGTACAAAATGAGTATCAATTATTACATCATCAATTAATCCTAATCCTGATGTGATTTTTACTTCTCCTTTCAACAAAGCTTCTGAACTACTACCTTGATAAATCATATTATTTGATGCTGCAGCAGCACCAGCAGAAGTTCCTGCATAAATAAAATCTTCATTCTTATATTTTTCTAACAAAATATCATGAAAAGGAGTTCCGCCAAGAATTGAAGTCAATCGCAATTGATCACCACCAGTAAACATTACAACATCTGCGGCTTTCAATCGGTCTAGAACTTCAACATCCATAGCTTGTTCTCGACGTTCAATATTCAGAACATCGGCATTATGAGCATTAAGATAACTCAATGCTTTTACATATTCCGGACCAATTTCTCTCGGAATTTTTGAAGCTGTAGTTATAACTTCAATCCTTGATAATTCTTTATGTTTAGATTCATTTATGATACGTTTCAAAATACCTTCTTCAAAGAAGTTTAAATTCTTTGCGGCATTTTTATCTATATCTGTTTCAGTAAAACTGCCTTTGTCAACAGCACCACCAATTATTATTAATTTTCCTCGTATGTTCATTCGGTAAAAATAGCTAAATCTTTAAATAATGCAAATCTATTTTCTTAATTTGAACCAATAAATAAAATAAATATTTTTTAATTCTTTCTTCAATAATTTAAAACAATAACAAATCAACATCATATCTAAAATTTTGAAAATCATACTCTAATTGTCATTAATAAAATAAGATTTTCAAAAAAATAAAATAAATTTTGACAAACCAGTTAAAAAATTTACTTTAGTAAACAAATACAACACACTTTTAACAAAAATAGTATAAAATAAAAATCAACCGACAAACAATAATCCAATGAAAATTTTAAAAATTCAAGCATTACGTGGACCAAATATCTGGAGTGTACAAAGAAAAAAACTTATTCAAATGCGTTTGGATTTAGAAGAAATGGAACTTTCTCCGACCAATAAAATTGATGGCTTTAGAGAACGAATCGAAGCAATGTTCCCAACTATGATTGAGCATCGTTGCTCTGAAGGCACACGTGGTGGTTTTTTCTCTCGAATTGATAGAGGAACTTGGATGGGACATGTTATAGAACATATTGCCCTAGAAATTCAAACTTTGGCAGGAATGGAAACCGGTTTCGGACGTACTCGCGAAACCAAAACTCCTGGTATTTATAATGTCGTTTTCAGTTATACCGAAGAAAATGTAGGAATGTTTGCTGCTGAAAGTGCTGTTTCAATTGCGCAATCTTTGATAGACGGTTCACCATATGATGTAGAAAGTGATATTCAAAAAATGCGCGAAATTAGAGAACGTGTCAGACTCGGACCATCAACAGGAAGCATTGTTGAAGAAGCTGTAGCAAGAGATATTCCCTGGATTCGTTTAGGAACAAATTCGTTAGTACAGTTGGGTTATGGTATCAATCAAATGCGTTTTCAAGCCACAATTACTTGCAAAACAAGTAGCATTGCGGTAGATATTGCTTGCAATAAAGAACAAACCAAAAAAATGCTCGATGCTGCTTCAATTCCTGTTGCCAATGGTGGCATTTGTGTTGATGAAGAAGATTTGGAAGACGTTATTAAAAAAATAGGTTACCCAATTGTTCTAAAACCATTAGACGGAAACCACGGAAAAGGTGCATCTATTAATGTAAAAACTTGGGAAGCAGCAGTTGAAGGTTTGGCTTATGCAAAAAAATACAGCCATAGAATTATTGTTGAAAAATTTATTACAGGTTATGATTTTAGAGTTTTAATTATTGATAACAAACTTGTTGCAGCTGCCAAAAGAGAACCAGCACACGTAAAAGGAGATGGAAAACAAACAGTACAACAACTTATTGACGAAACCAATCTCGACCCAAAACGTGGTTATGGTCACGAAAATGTGTTAACGCAAATAGATGTTGATAGAGACACTACCGATTTGTTAGAAAAATTAGGCTATACGCTAGAAACTGTTCCAAGAAAAGACGAAATAGTTTATCTAAAATCAACTGCTAATTTAAGCACTGGTGGTACTTCGATAGATGTTACCGATATGATGCATCCAGAAAATATTTTCCTTTGCGAACGAATTTCTCGTGTTATAGGTCTTGATATTTGTGGTGTAGATATTATGGCAGAAAACTTAACACAACCTCTAAAAGAAAATGGTGGTTGTATTCTCGAAGTCAATGCTGCACCAGGATTTAGAATGCACTTAGCACCATCAGAAGGTTTGCCAAGAAACGTTGCTGCACCAGTTATAGATATGTTGTATCCTCCAGGAAAACCAAGTCGTATTCCGATTATAGCAATTACAGGAACCAACGGAAAAACCACTACTACTCGATTGATTGCTCATATTGTAAAAAATAATGGGTACAAAGTAGGATTTACAACCTCAGACGGGATTTATGTTCAAAACCATATGATGGAAAAAGGAGATACTACAGGACCAGTTTCTGCTGAATATATCCTAAAAGATCCAACTGTAGAATTTGCTGTTTTAGAAACGGCACGTGGCGGTATACTTCGTTCTGGATTGGGTTTTAGCCGTTGTGATATCGGAATTATAACCAACATTCAAGAAGATCATTTAGGCTTGGCAGATATTCATACTTTAGAAGATTTAGCACGCGTTAAAGCAACTGTTGTAAAAAGTATAAAAAAAGACGGTTGGGCAATTCTAAATGCCGAAGACGAACATTGTTTGAAAATTGCCAACGAGTTGAGTTGCAATATTGCCTATTTTGCTATGGATGAAAACAATCCAAAAGTAAAAGAATTTGCCAAAGAAGGAAAAATTGTAGCCGTTTACGAAAACGGATTTATCACCATCAAAAAAGGAGAATGGAAAATTCGTGTAGAACGTGCCACTCACGTACCTTTAACAATGGGCGGAAAAGCCAAATTTATGATAGCCAATGTTTTAGCAGCAACTTTAGCCTCTTATTTGCAAGGATTTAAAACCGAAGATATCAGTTTGTCACTGCAAACTTTTATACCAAGTGCGGCACAAACACCAGGAAGAATGAACATATTTGAGTTCAAAAAATTCAAAGTTTTGATAGATTTTGCACATAACCCATCAGGATACAAAGGTGTAGAAGAATATTTGAGCAGTGTAGAAGCAACCAAAAAAATAGGAATTATTGCAGGAGTTGGCGATCGTCGAGACGAAGACATTAAAGAATGTGCTACAATTGCAGCCCGAATGTTTGACCATATTATTATACGACAAGAAAAATATTTGCGTGGCAGAACCGAAGAAGAAATCATAGGACTTATTATGGAAGGTATTGCAGCTTCTGGTAAAACCGTAACCCACGAAATTATTACCAAAGAAGTAGAAGCCATAAAACATGCCATTGATACTGCACAAGACGGAACTTTTATTACAGCACTAAGCGATGTTGTAACCAATGCAATTAATATTGTGCAGGAATATTTGGATAAGGAAAATGAGGAAAATGTTTAACAAATAAATCCACCTTTTAAATCCCAAATTCCAATCGGTTTTTGGGATTTTTAACTATTTACATAATGCAAAACAACGCAACAGATTTAAGCAATTTAAACGAAAATCAAAAAGAAGCAGTAATTAGTGAAGCTAAAAGATTATTAGTTCTAGCTGGAGCAGGTTCAGGTAAAACAAAAACATTATTACAAAAAATCATTTATTTAATAGAAGATAAAAATGTAAGTTCAAATGAAATTTTAGCAATTACTTTTACCAAAAATGCGGCAAATGAAATGCTTGATCGTTTAATAATATCTGCTGACGATAGCAAAAATTATGAAGATATATTAAATGATAAATATAAAAGTATAAAAGAAAAAAATGAAGAACGTTACGCTTACTCAAAAAAGTATAAATGGATTAGTAATTTAACTTTAAGAACTTTTCATAGCTTGTGTTATTACATTTTAAGAAATTATGGTGTAAATGAATTTGATAATCAATTTAAAATAATTGGAGATGAAAAAGCTAACGAAGAAGATGATTTTTCTAAATTTATTGCAACAGAAACATCATTTGAAGTTATTCATAAAATCTTGATTGAAGAATGCCAATCTAATGAATATCTAATAAAATTAAAAAGATATATTTTAGACTATTTGGTTGACAAAATACATAATAAAAAGAACGAAGTAAATTTAAATTTATATCCAGAAGGCAAATATTACACTTCATTAAATGGAACAAAAGTTCGTTCAAAATCAGAACAATATATCTCCGATTGGCTATATAGACATAGCATAAAATTTGAATATGAACCAAAAGTAAATTTCTCTGATTTTGATTTCAAACCTGATTTTTATATTCCAGAAGCCAATTTGTATTTAGAACATATTAGTGACAAAAGCTATCCAACTGATAATAAGGAAGTTCAATTTAAAAAAGCGAATAAATTATTAGTCAAAACATTTGAAAAACAAACAGAAGATAGCGCACTTTTTAATCAAGTATTAGATAGAATTGTTAAAAATCGACTTCCAGCAAATTACCACTTTACTGCAGCATTAAATTTTGAAGAAGAATTTAAAAGTTACCACAAAGAAGTAAAAAACTTTTTACGATTGGTTCACTCTGTCATTGATTTAAAGAAAGTTGAAAATCTTTCAAACCCAGTTTTGTTAGAAAATGCACAAAAAGACCAACACGAAAGAGTTCGCCTTTTCTATGAATTAGCTATACCTATAATTGAAAAATATCAAAATTATTGTACTGATAAATCGTATTTAGATTTTAATGATATGATTATAAAAACAATAAATTTGTTTAATAATCATCCTGAAATTGGTGATAAATTCAGAAAAAAGTACAATTATATTTTAGTAGACGAATTTCAAGATGTAAATAATCTTCAAGTTGAATTAATAAAATTATTACTCACTAAAGAAAATCAATTGTTCTGTGTAGGTGATGATTGGCAAAGTATTTACGGTTTTAGAGGTTCAAATGTTGATTATATTGTCAATTTTAGTAATCATTTTGATAATGCTAAAACAATAAAATTAAATATGAATTATAGAAGCACAGAACACATAGTTGGTGCGAGTAATGAAGTTATAAAACACAATAATTTTAAAGTAGAAAAAGATATTACATCTTTTAAAAAGTCAAATCAGAAAATTCAAATCTACTATGGTAAAGATTTAGAAGAAAATCTAAATTACATTACAAATGAAATAAAAAAACTCAACTTAAAAGGTTACAAAAGAGAAGATATTTTATTTTTATATAGACGTTCTAATATGTTTACGCCTTATTTTGAACATCTCCGAAAAAATAAATTATTTGTTTCAGGAAAAACCATACACGCATCAAAAGGTTTAGAAGCAAAAGCAGTATTCATTATTGGCTTGACAGATGGAAATGGTGGTTTTCCTGATATTTGGATGGAAGATAGAATCTTTCAAATTATCAAAAAAACAAATCATGATTTACTTCTTGAAGAGGAAAGAAGATTATTTTATGTTGCTATTACAAGAGCAAAAGATGAATTATATTTGATAAG
Source organism: Flavobacterium sp. (assembly GCA_043744095.1). Taxonomy (GTDB): domain Bacteria; phylum Bacteroidota; class Bacteroidia; order Flavobacteriales; family Flavobacteriaceae; genus Flavobacterium. The sequence goes on along the minus strand of JAYTVI010000079.1, from coordinate 17,463 downwards.
TGAAAAGGCAAATGAATCGAGTTTTTTAAAAGAGATACCAAATTCATTTACTAATAAATCTTACAATCATATAATACAAGTAAATGACTATGAAAAAATTTGTGTGAAATGCAAATCAAAATTAAATAAAGGATATTCATTTTGCCCAAGTTGTGGAACAAAACAAACTTAAAATGCAAAACCTACAAAACCTATTATCCAAACTAGAATCAATAACACAAATAAAAATGAGCGACAAGTTAAGTACAAGGTATATTGTTGAGTGTGATGGAAAATTGCTAAGATTGTTTTCTGTAATAGAAAGAAAAGAATCTGGCGACTTAGTTATTAAACTCAATCATTCTGATTTTTACCGTGAGTTCGAAAAAGAACCAAATAACAATATAATAATTAAAAATCAAAAATACTCAGTTCATTGTAGTCCGAATAGTATAGACAAAATAAATTCTATAGTTCATACCTTAGATTTATCTAATGGAGAAACAATAAGAACGAGCCATTATACAAAAGCTTTAAAGCAGAATGATTTATTTGCTTCACTTTATATTAAAAGATGTCCTGATTTAAATAAACCAAAGTACGAAACTGATTTAAATAAAATAGAAATAATTAATTTAGGTTCCTATGATCCACTAAAATGTTTTCTATACTATATGATCGTAATAGGTAATAAAGGTCATGATTTCAATAATTATTGTGAGAGTGATATAAATTCAAAAACTGTTCAGTATAAAAATTTTTCTTTAACTGTATTATGGTCATTTGCGATAATGCCATCAAATCATACATCAGCTATATCACATCTACTAACTCTTCGACCTGAAGATTTACCTGAAATAGAAAATGAAACTCAAAAAGGACTCACGCAATTAGAGACATTTGAACTTTTTAGGTTATATAGATCATTCTTAGATGAAGAATTTAAAAAACTATTAATTGATGAAGATCCGAGTCTTATTGAACTCTTAAAATTTGTTGATCTTGTTGGGTTTTGGAAAAATTTTGAAGACATACTAGGTTAGCGGGGAATTGTATTCCGTACCAACAAAAAAACAAATAAAAATATCAGATCTAACATTATAAATTATCTAAAAAAAAATTATTTTGAAAAATAAAATTACAAATAGTATTCAGCTTTTAGTGTTATCGTGATAATTTGGAAAAGGAGAATGAGAAGTTTGTAATTGTTTATTTCTATTAATTTTGGGTGGAGGAACTATAATTGTGAGTGTATAGATGTATGAAGCATTGTATTTTCAAGTTCAGAAATAATTACTTACCTTTGGCGTTAGTATATAAAATTTAAGTCGTGATTAAAAGTTTTGGAAATAAAGAAACTGAAAAAATTTGGGACGGAATTCAGTCGAGAAAATTACCGAGTGAAATTCAAAATGTTGCAAGACGAAAATTGAGAATGATCAATAACTCTCAAAATGTAGTTGACCTAAGAATTCCACCAGCAAACCATATAGAAAAATTGAGTGGAAAATTATTAGGATATTATAGCATCAGAATTAATAATCAATGGAGAATTATTTTTAAGTGGGAAAACGATAATGCTTTTGAAGTGCAAATTGTAGATTATCATTAAAATTTAAAATTATGGAAAATTTAAAAAACATACATCCTGGTGAAGTTTTAAAAGAAGAGTTTCTTGAACCGTTAGGAATTACTGCTTATCGCTTGTCTAAAGAAACCTTTATTCCGCAGACAAGAGTTAGTGAAATCATTAAAGGAAATCGCAGAATTACTGCTGATACAGCTTTAAGGCTTTCTAAATATTTAGGAACAAGTGCAAAGTTTTGGCTTGGACTTCAAGATGATTATGATTTGGAAGAAGAAAGTAAAACAAAAAAACATAGTTTTGAAAATATTAAACCAATCGAGAATAACGCAGCGTAACAGCCAACTAGCTCAATTGCAAAATTTTATTAAGTTCATATTTACGTTTCGAAAGAAATAGTATCTTAGTGGAAAATATGTAGTTACGAAGTTAGCCAGTTCATGAAGCCGCAAAACATTATGCGCAAACTACCCAAAAAAATCGCGGTAGAAACTGAAACCTCTCAAAAAAACATTTTTATGTATTTAGATTGAGAAATGATCAAGAATTTGAGCCGTTTATTGTTGGAGAAGATTATTTAGGGGTTTTAGTAACAAGTAAAAAAATAGAATTATGAAAGTAGATGAACTAAATAAAGCAAAAATACCAGTTGTGAAAATCAACAAAAAGCTAGAAGAATTTAGAGGTAAAATATTGTTTCCAAAAAAACTTGCATTAGCTAACGAAATGTTATTGAATGCGAAGCTTCCGACATTCAAAACTAAAAAATAACCTTCTGGCAACACACGTTTCACGCTATTGCGAAAATTGTGCAAAATTCACGATTATCTTCCGCAAGAAATTTTATCTTTAATAGAAAATAATAAGTTACTAAGTTCCAACTTCCTTTAGAAACAAAATGTGAGCAATAATATATCTTAACAAGTTTAAAGAAGTAAATTGACACATTTTAAGAATAAAAAAAATAAATGAATTGTAAAAATTGTAACGTTGAAATAAATTCAAAATTTTGTCCAGATTGCGGACAGCCAACCAAATTAACTAGAATTGACGGACAATATATTATGCACGAAATTGAACACGTTTTGCATTTTGAACGTGGTATTTTATATACCATAAGATAGCTTGTAACAAGTCCTGGGCAAAATATTCGGAAATATCTAACCGAAAATAGAAGCCAACTTATAAAACCAATTATTTTTATAATTCTTACTGCTTTGGTATATACTTTAATAAGCCATTTTTTTCATACAGAAGATGAGTATCTGAAATATGATGGTTTGGGAAATTCTTCGATTGCTACTATGTTGAAATGGATACAAAACAATTATGGTTATGCAAGTATATTGACAGGAATATTTATTGCGATTTGGTTAAAAATATTTTTCAAAAAATACGGATATAACTTTTATGAATTACTTATTATGTTATGTTTTGTTCAAGGAATTTCTATGCTTATTTTTGCTCTTTTTGCAATTTTAGAGGGTATTACACATTTAAAATTATTAAGTATTGATGGTATACTTGGATTTTTTTATATAACTTGGGCAACAGGTAATTTTTTTGAACAAGGAAAAATAGGAAATTATATAAAATCATTAATTTCTATACTTTTAGGTACAATTACATTTTACATTATCATTATAATAATCGGATTAACAATTGACACTCTAACAAAACAGTAAAATTATGGAAAGTAAAAAAGGAACAAACTTGTTTTTTATATTTATTGCAATCATTTTGGGATGGACATTATTTAAACATATTGACTTTAAGAATTTAACTTTGAAAGAACCGTATTTAGATATTCTTTATTTTATTATATTTTCAATATCCATTTATTTGATAATAAAACAACCTAATAAATAAAAAACTGTTACTAACAAACAAGTAAAAAAACCTATAAAATGTAGTTCATGATATCAAACTTCAAAAAAATTTTACTGATTATCCTTTTTATTTCAAACTACGGATTTGGTCAAACAAACGAAATTAAAATCAGGTTTATAGGCAATTGCGGACTCCATTTGTCTGATGGAAAATCAGATCTTTATATTGATTTTCCGTACAAATCTGGAGCTCATAATTATATGGAATACGATAAATCGGAAATTGAAAATGTAAAAGACAATTCAAAATTTCTTTTTACACATAGACACTCCGACCATTACTCAAAAAAACTTTTAAAAGAACTTAAAAACAAACATAAAGAAAATGTTTTTGGAAATTGGAATGTAGAAAAACTCGAACAGTTGAATAATTCAATTGACGATTTTAAAATTGAAGCATTCAAAACGAGTCATAAATTCACATTCAAACATTACTCTTATTTGATAACTTGGCATAGCAAAAAATTATATTTTACTGGAGATACTGGAGAGTTAGAAGTTATTAGCAAAATAAAAAATATAGATTGGGCATTTATAAATCCTTGGCTATTTATGAATGCAAAAGCTGAAAAAGTAATTATTGACGCAAAAATGTTTGGAATATATCACCTTTATCCAAATCAAAAAATTATTGGTGAAATGCCTAAAAATATTGTCATTTTAAAAGAACAAAACAAAATCATTTCAATTCCATATTAAAGACTACTAGTATTACTATAATTGTTTATCAGCAATTTTTTTGTTTTTTGTTATTGAATGCTATTTTTTATTAAATTCGTTTTATAGATATCAAAAGAACTTTTTACAAATACTGCTATAATTAGCTTGTGGGAAAAAAAATACTAAAAATTTCGAATTCAATTAAGTATTAAACATAGATGACAAATAAAATCTGCCTTAACTGCGAAAATGAAATAACTAGCAAGTTTTGTTCTGAATGTGGGCAAAAAACTGATACGCACCGTATTACTTTTAAAAATTTTATTTTTCACGATATTCTACACGGTACTTTTCATATTGAAAAAGGAATGTTGTTTACAGTGAAACAGTCATTAATGCGTCCAGGAAAAGCTGCACTTGATTATATTTCTGGAAAAAGAAAACCGTATTACAATGTTTTTTATTTGATATTGATAACCCTTGGTTTAATTCTATTTATTCGTCATTTTTATGACCAAATAGAAATTTTAATAGGTAGAACTCCAGAGCCTGAAAAGCCATACTTAAATGAAGCTAGCAAAACAATAGATGAATTTTTCTCTAAAAAAAGTAAAATCATAATTTTTCTCTTTGTGCCTTTTGGTGCAATAAATAGCTTTATGTTGTTTAAACGAAAAAAATTAAATCTAACAGAACATACAATAATTGCTGGAATGATTTTATTGGGTATGTTATTGATTTCTGCTTTTGGAAATCTCATTTTTTATCTTGATTTAATTGTTGAATTTAGCAATTCTTTAAACAATATTTTAAGTTCAATAGTACCTGTTTTTATGTTTTTACATATTTTATTTGGTTATTATAATGCATTTGGAAATGATTATTCTAAATGGGGTATCACATATAGAATTATACTATTTATTGCATTAATTTGTCTTGAAATACTAATATTGTTATTTTTCTTGATTGGTATTGTAACTCATTGGAAATTTGGCACAATAAGTTTATCACCTTTTGGTTAACTTGAAATAAAATTGTAATTAATGTGATCTATTATTTGATTTTTTTTAAAAATAAATTTCTCATTTATAATTTAAAATAATAAAACACTTATTCAAAAAAATGCAACAACTACAAAAAATTATTGACCAATTAGAAAGTTCAGTTTCTTTTTATCAAAAAACAAATTCTACGGTATCCAATTCTACGGTAGGTTGGCAAATAGAACATAGTATAAAGACAATTTATCAAATTGTAAAAACCTTAAAAAATTCAAATCCTGAGTTATACAAATGGAAGTTTAACAAAAATAGATTGTTTATTTCTATTATTAATTTTATTCCTCGTGGTAAAGCCAAAGCACCAAAAGTGGTTTTGCCAGACGAAAATATTACTATAGAAAATATAAAGATTAACATAACAAAAGTTAAAGAAATAATTCAAGACTGGGAAAACATTAATCAAAACTCCTATTTTAGTCATCCCTATTTTGGAGATTTGAATAAAAAACAAACCGAATGGTTTCTAGTTTTGCATACCAACCATCATCTGAAAATTATTAAAGATATATGTAAAAAATAATCTTGAAAATTACTCCTCAATTTTTTGATTATTATACCATTTAAGGTTAGAATTTACTGTAAAGAAAATGAAGATTTTTTTCTTTATTCAAAAAAGAAAAATCAAACATAGCATCGTTACGATTTATTTTAATTTTGAAGAAGATAGAAAAAAAGAACTTTTTATTGCGGTAAATTCTAACCTTAAATGGTATTACTTTTCTGTTACAAAATACATTTTCAAAACACCTCTGTTTTTAACTTGAATTTCTCCTCTAAACTCGCATTGAAAAACTTGTTTAATATAATGAAATGTGTTTTCAGAAACATTAATTTTCCCAACCTCTGAGTTAGATTCCATTCTAGAAGCAATATTTACAGTATCTCCCCAAATATCATATGCAAATTTTTTGGTACCAACAACTCCAGCTACAACTGGACCAGTATTAATACCTATTCGAATGTCAAACGGAATCTGACTTGCATTATTTGTCTTTGCATCCTTAATAATAGAAGCAATTTCAAAAGCGGCTTGAACAGTTTTTAAAGCGTGATCATTTGTTTCAAAAGGTAATCCGCCAGCACACATATAAGAATCTCCGATGGTTTTAATTTTTTCTAAACCGAATTTTTCTATTATTAAATCAAATTTCGAAAAATAATAATCTACATTTTTTACCAATTCTTCTGGTGTTAAATTTTCTGCATATTGTGTAAAACCAACAAAATCTGTAAATAAAACAGTTACCGATTCGAATTTTTTTGCTAAAACTTTACCGTTTTGTTTTAATTCTTGTGCTGTTTCTTCAGGAAGTATATTGAGCAACAAACTATCAGAACGACTTTTCTCTAGTTCTATAATAGTTTTTGTTTTTTTTATAAACTGATATCTACGATACAAACCTACAGCAATTAGTAAAATTAAAACCATTAGAATTACGGAAGCAATTGCAATAATTTTCTGATTCTTTTTTTGCTGATTGAGCAAATCTACTTCTATTTGTTTTTGAGAGACTTCATAATCTGCACGCATATCTGCAATTTGTTGAACTGTTTTTATATTGTTTACACTATCCCGAAAAATAATATAATTTTTATAAAAACCCAATGATTTATTATAATCCCCAATCCCACTATACAATTCTGAAAGTTTAAAATTTGAATCGCTAATTTCTTTTTTTAACCCATACTTTTTTGCAATTTCTAGACTTTTAGTAGCATAATTTAGTGCTGCTATTTTATCTCCTTTTTCAAGATAAATATCTGACATATAGGTCAAATACACACTTACAGGATAGTATTCTCCTGATTTTTTTAAAATAATTATTGCTTTATTAATGTTTTTTATTGCTTGTGAGTCATTTCCCAACTTGGCATAAATCATACCTAAATTACCTAAACAATAGGCTTGACCAATAGAATATTTTATTGTATTAAAAATATTTTCGGCTTCTTTTGTTTGAGTTAATGCTGCTTTCAATTCACCACTATTTATATATTCGTCTCCCAAATTTAGAAGTGCAGATCCAATATTTATAGAATCTTTCTCTTTTTTTAAAATAGTAATAGCAGCTTTATAATAGGTAACCGAATTTTTGTGTTTTCCAATTATAGAATAAACATCAGCAATAGAAATATATATAGTTCCTAATCTGTTTTTTAGCTTTTTTTTAGTAGCGATTTTTGCGCCTTGAAAATAACTTTCTAGAGCATGACTATGATCACTTTTTAGTCGAAGTGCATTCCCTTTTTCTAAATAACCTTGAAATAAATAATCTACAGAATCTAACTCTTTTGCGGTTTTAATAAGTAACGTACTGTATTTTAGTTTTTTTTTAGTATCGGTTTCGTTAACAGCGAGTTGCTTTATTATTTTTAATTTTTCATGCTCTTTATAGTTTCCTTGAGAAAAAATAATTTCTAAACTATCAGAACTTTTTTGATTTTGAGAATTCAGGAAATTACAAAAAACAAAAAAGCCTAGTATATAACAGGCCTTTTTATTTAAAATTGCAATTTTAGAATATCCAAATAACATAAAAGTTTGTTTGAAAAATTAATTTAATGAACTTGAATTTTTGGGTCTTGCTTTTTTGAAATTCCTTTTCCTAAGCAAATTACTTGATAAGTTTCGTTTGTGCCAGCAGAAGCAGTTACAACACCTTGCCAAGAACCATCTGGATTTTTTTTAGGATCTGGATTAAAAATATCTACTTTACTAGAATCAATAATTTTGTCAATTGAAGATAAATTAGAGAAAGAAGCAAGTTTCCATATTACTAAATCTCCTTTTTGAACAGAAGTTGTGATGTCTATTCCAATATTTTTTCCATCATTAAAAATAAACAGTTTTTGCATACTATCATAAGAAATTGTGATTGTGATTGTATTCATAATAAAGGTATTAAAGATTAAAATTATTTACTATTTTAAACCAATAATCAATAAAGCAAGACAAACAATAGGTTGATTTTGAGGACTATAAAACATTATGAAATCAAATATAAGAAATAAATCCTTTCAATATTAAAAAACAATTTCTTCAAAAAAATTTAAAATTAATATTATATCCAATTTACAAGGTTCTAACTTATAGTTGCTATTGTCTATATCTAAATTAAAATTAACTAATTTTATAAAAAAAACTAATTTTCCTACATATATAAATGTTTTTAACAATATTTATACTAATTATTAATTTATTTATTAAATTTAAAAATTAAAATACAAAAAATTTTATGAGTAATTCCAATACTATAATTGACTGGAAAGAAATTTTTCGACCAAAAAATATTATTCTAAATCTAATTGGCGTAGCATTTATTACTCTTGCACTAAAAGGATTTATGATTCCAAATAAATTTTTAGATGGCGGCGTTATTGGTATTTCTATACTGTTGCACGAAATATCACATATTTCTTTTGGTATTTTAGTTCTAGCTTTAAACATTCCGTTTTTGTTTTTAGGAAATAAACTTTTAGGCAAAACTTTTGCCCTACAGAGTTTTATCACAATTTTATTAATAGCGTTAAGTATGACATTTGTTCATATTGAAGCTGTAACTTCAGACCGATTATTGATTGCATTATTTGGTGGTTGCCTAATTGGTATTGGTATGGGATTATGCATAAGAAGCGGTTCTACTGCTGATGGTTTTGAAATTTTGGCACTTTTAACAACTAGAAAAATAGGGTTAAATGTTTCGGAAGTAATTTTCGGAATGAACACGCTATTGTTTCTAGCTGCAGCTTGGTCATTTGGTATTACCACTGCATTATATTCTATAGTAACTTACTTTGCTGCAATAAAATCCTTAGATTATGTAGCCGACGGATTAGAACAGTATACTTCTCTTCATATTATTTCTTCAAAAAGTGATTTGATAAAATCTTTAATTGTAAAAAAATTTGGCAAAGGAATTACTATTATTAAAGGTGAACGTGGCTATTTGCCAGATAATTTCGATTTAAAAATTGATTGTGATATAGTTGTAACGGTTGTTACTCGATTAGAACTACTTCGTATAAAAGACGAAATTACAAAAATTGATCCACAAGCATTTATGTTCATTCAATATATAAAAGAAGCAAGCGGAGGAATTTTAAGACATAAAAAATTGCATTAAAAAATAGTTTCTTCAATTGTAACAAAGAAACCTTTTTTATGACTAATGTTATATTCTCTTTTTTATATTTTTACAACAACAAACAAATTATCAAAATGAACAAAAATAGTATACTTTTTATTTGCTTTTTTATCGCATTTAATTCAATTGGTCAACTAAAAAAAATCACACTAGAAGAAGGAGTTTTACAGCAAAACAGAAAATTTGGCGCCGAAAAATTTACTGGTTTTCAATGGATTCCAAACTCTAACAAATATGTATATTATGTAGAAACTTGGACCAAAATAATGACAGCGTCAACAACTAATCCTAATGCTACAGAATTGGTTACTTTGACTGATATAAATACAGCATTAGGAACCAAATTAAAAAACTTTTTTGGTACAGAATGGTTAGATACAAACACCATTTTAGTTTCAGAAAATGGCAAATACTACTCCTACTCAGTTGTTTCAAAAACAGGAAAAAATGTCCAAGAAACTCCTGAAACTGCCGAAAATCAAACGTTTGACAAAGCAAAACAAAACGTAGCTTTTACAGAAGAAAACAATTTATATTTCTTTTCAAAAAATAAAGAAAAAATTGCTGTTACCACAAATACTGATAAAAACATTGTTTCTGGACAAACCATCTCTAGAAGTGAATTTGGTATAAATGGTGGAATTTTTTGGTCACCAAAATCAACTTATTTGGCTTTTTACCAAAAAGACGAAACCGAAGTTGCAGATTATCCATTATTGGATATTAATGAAACTCCCGGAAAATTGGTTGCTATAAAATATCCGATGATTGGTCAAAAATCAGAAAAACCAAAAGTTGGAATATACAATCTTGCAACAAAAACGACTGTTTTTATTTCTCCTAGAAACAACACAGATGACTATTTAACCAATCTTTCTTGGTCGCCAGACGAAAAATTTATTCTTATTGCTGAATTAAATCGTGGTCAAAACGATATGTGTTTGAATGTATACGATGCCAATTCTGGAAAATTTATTCGAACTATTCTGAACGAAACTAACTCTGCTTGGGTAGAACCTGAACATGATGCCTATTTTCCAAATGCAAATTCAAATAATTTTATATGGTTTAGCGAAAAAGACGGTTTTCAAAACCTATACTACTACACTATCGATGGAAAATTGATAAAACAATTGACCAATAATAAATTCCCGATTAGAGAAATTATAGGCTCAAATCCTACAGGAACTGAAATCTATTATAAAGCTACAGGAGAAAATGGTACCAATATGTTGGTGTATAAAGTAGATTTGAAAGGAAAACAAACACTTATTACAAAAGATCAAGGTGTACACAACGTAGTAGTTTCTGCCGATGGAAATTGGTTTTTTGATGAATTTTCAAATCATTCAACACCTTCAAAATCAATTTTGTATGACAAAAAACTAAAAGCTACAACACTATTAGTAAGTAAAAATAAGTATGACGGTTACGAAATGGGTACAGCTGATATAAAAACAATTAAAGCTGCTGATGGAACAACCGATTTATTCACACGATTGATCAAACCAAGCAATTTTGATCCTACAAAAAAATATCCTGTATTAGTATATGTTTATGGTGGTCCACATGCTCAAATGATAACCAATTCTTTTCTTGATGGTGCCAATCTTTGGATGTATTGGATGGCAGAACAAGGTTATTTGGTTTTTACTGTTGACAATCGTGGTTCTGACAATCGTGGGTTTGCTTTTGAAAGCGTTATTCACGGAAAATTGGGTGTAAACGAAATGGATGATCAGTTAAAAGGTGTTGATTATTTAAAATCATTGCCTTATGTTGACGGAAATCGCATAGCAGTTCACGGATGGAGTTTTGGAGGTTTTATGACAACTTCTCTAATGTTGAGAAAACCAGATGTTTTTAAAGTTGGTGTTGCTGGTGGTCCAGTAACCGATTGGAAATGGTATGAAGTAATGTATGGCGAACGTTATATGGATACACCTTCAGAAAACCAAAAAGGGTTTGATGAAGCTAGTACTCTCAATTATGTAAAAGATTTAAAAGGCAAATTACTATTAATTCACGGTACAAGTGATGATACAGTAGTAATGCAACACAATCTTGCATTGGTGAAAAAATTCATCGAAGCTGGCAAACAAGTTGATTTTTTTCCTTATCCGATGGCAAAACACAATGTTTTCGGAAAAGACAGAGTACACTTGATGACAAAAGTTCTTAATTATGTAATTGATAATAATAAATAGAAAAATCAAACCCAATAGCAGCAACTTTCGGGTTTGGTTTTTATAAATAGAATATAATTTACGTCTCGTAGATTTTGAATTTTATAAAAATATTCTCATTTTTGTCATTTCGACGAAGGAGAAATCACATTAGGAGAGCAACCAATTTTTATCTTTTTTATTGAAATGACAAAATAAAATAGTAATTTTATTCAACTTTGGCAGATAATTCAAACCAGCGTTCTTCTTTATTTTCTATTTTATTTATAATCGTTTCAAGTTCTTTTGCTTTTATAGAAATAGCATCATCGGCTACTTTTCCGTCAGAAAAAAGTTGCTCAATTTGCTTTTTTTCATATTCTAAATCTTTGATTTCTCGCTCTATTTTTTGAAACTCTTTTTGTTCGTTAAAAGTTAAACCAGCTGTATTATTTTGTTGCTTCCAATCTTTTTTCTCCGATTTATTTTCTTCTTTTTGAGCAACATCAGCACTATCTTCATAAGCTCTAAAATCGGAATAATTTCCAGGAAAATCCTCAATTTCTCCATCACCACGAAATACAAATAAATGGTCTACAATTTTGTCCATAAAATATCTATCGTGCGACACAACAAGCAAACATCCAGGATAATCCAGCAGAAAACTTTCTAATACATTTAGTGTTACAATATCTAAATCATTGGTTGGTTCATCCAGAATTAAAAAATTTGGATTTTGAATCAAAACAGTACATAAATAAAGTCGTTTGAGTTCACCACCACTCAATTTTTCTACAAAATCATGTTGCTTTTTTCTATCAAAAAGAAACCGTTCTAAAAGTTGTCCTGCAGAAATAATTTTCCCCTTTGTAAGCGGAATATATTCTCCATATTCTTTGATAATATCTATAACTTTCTGACCAGGTTTTGGATTGATGCCGCTTTGTGTATAATACCCAATTTTTATCGTGTCACCTTTTATAACTTTTCCTCCGTCAAGCGGAATAGTTCCAGTAATTAGGTTTAGGAATGTTGATTTACCAGTTCCGTTTTTACCAATAATTCCAATTCTTTCTCCACGTTGAAAATCAAAACTAAAATTATCAAGAATTACTCGGTCTTTAAATCTTTTGGAAATTTTGTGAAGCTCAATAATTTTGCTTCCCATGCGTTCCATATTAATTTCGAGTTCTATTATATTTTCACGACGACGACTTTGAGCTTTTTCTTTAATTACATAAAAATCATCTTGTCGCGATTTAGATTTGGTAGTTCTTGCTTTTGGTTGTCTTCGCATCCATTCTAATTCTTTTACAAAAAGGTTTTGCGCTTTATCAACACTAGAATTTTCTGAAGCAATACGTTCTTCTTTTTTCTCTAAATAATAAGAATAATTTCCTTTGTATTGGTATAATTTCCCATTATCTAATTCTATAATTTCGTTACAAACACGTTCTAGAAAAAAACGATCGTGCGTGACCATAAACAAGGTAATATTTTCTTTGGCAAAATAACTTTCAAGCCATTCAATCATTTCTAAATCAAGGTGATTGGTAGGTTCATCAAGAATTAATAAATCTGGTCTATTAATTAGAATAATTGCCAACGAAAGACGTTTTTTTTGTCCGCCAGAAAGATTTTTTACTTTTAATTTAAAATCCTCAAGTTTTAATTTGAATAATATTTGTTTGAATTGTGTTTCAAAGTCCCAAGCATTGTATTGATCCATTTTGTCAAATGCTTTTTGGTAAGCATCTTCATCTTCTGGATTTTCTAATGCTTTTTCGTAGGCTTCGATAACTTTCAGTGTTTCGTTATCACTTGCAAAAATACTTTCTTCAATTGTCAATTCTTCTTGAAGTAAATTATTTTGTGACAAAAAAGCCATTTTTATCTCTTTTCGTAATACAACTTGTCCTGTATCTGGTTCGTCTAAACCATTTATAATGTTCATAATACAAGTTTTTCCAGAACCATTCTTGGCAATAAAAGCAATTTTTTGGTCTTTGTTTATACCAAACGATATGTTTTCAAACAAAGTTCTCTCGCCAAACGATTTCGATATATTCTCTACAGATAAATAATTCACAAGTGTATTTTTTTGCAAAAGTAATTTATATTTGTCAAATGCAACTATCAGTAGTCATTCTTAATTATAACGTTAGTAAATTTCTTGAACAATGCGTTTTGAGTGTTCAAAATGCTATTCAATCTATTGATGCTGAAATCATTGTCGTAGACAACAACTCGTCTGACGATAGTTGCCAAATGATAAAAAAGCGCTTTCCTAGTATAAAACTTATCGAGAATAAAGAAAATTGTGGCTTCCCAAAAGGAAATAATATAGGTGTTGCAGAAGCAAAAGGCGACTATTTGTGTATTTTAAATCCTGATACGGTAGTATCAGAAGATACATTTACAAAAATTTTAGACTTTGCAAAATCAAAACCAGATCTTGGTATTATTGGCTGTCATCTTATTGACGGAACAGGGAATTTTCTGCCCGAAAGCAAACGTGGTGTTCCAACTCCTTGGGTTGCTTTTACAAAAGTGCTTGGCTTGTATCGCTATTTTCCAAAAAATAAATGGTTCAATCAGTATTATGAACAAAATCTAGCCGAAAATCAAACCGGAAAAGTAGCTATTCTTGTAGGTGCTCTTATGGTATTAAAAAGAGATTTGTATAATGAAGTTGGCGGATTTGATGAAAATTGTTTTATGTATTCTGACGATATCGATTTGAGTTATATGATCCTCAAAAAAGGAAAATCAAATTATTATTTCCACGAAACTACCGTTATACATTATAAAGGCGAAAGTACCATAAGAGACAATACTTATATGAAACGTTTTCGAGAAGCGATGCATTTTTTCTATAATAAACACTTTAAAGTTTCGGTTCTATTTGATATTTTTATGAAAATTGGTGTTTTGCTTTTTTCAATTTTTAAGAAAAATCAAGCAGTGGTTGAATCCCGAAAAATAGATACCTATTTTGTAGTAACTGGTGATGAAAAAACAAAAAATAAAGTTGAAAACTTGTTAGGAAAAAAAGTCACAGCCATCCATACATCACAAAAAAATACGTTACATTCGCTACTAGGCAATAGGAAAATAAATTACGAAATTATTTTTGATAATAATCATATTAGTTTCAAATCTATTATTCAAAGTATGAAGGAGTTAAAAAATCTAAATTGTACTTTTAAAATTCTGCCAAAAAATTCTAATTTTATCATTGGAAGTAATAGTAGTTTTGATAGAGGTGAAATTCTTGAGATTTTAGAATAAATTTTTCTAGATTTCAATATAAAATTAGTGAATTCTTGGCGAAAGCTAAAAAAAATTACTAATTTCGCAAACAGAAAATAAAAAACCAGCTGAAGGTTAATAATATGGCAAGATTTGAATTAAAACTTCCGAAAATGGGAGAAAGTGTTGCAGAAGCAACAATAACCAACTGGTTAAAAGAAGTTGGTGACAAAATCGAAATGGACGAAGCAGTACTCGAAATTGCAACTGATAAAGTTGATAGTGAAGTACCAAGTGAAGTTTCGGGTGTATTGGTCGAAAAATTATTCAGCAAAGACGATTTAGTAAAAGTAGGTCAAACCATTGCTATCATTGAAACAGAGGGCAACTCAATAACCGAAACTGTAAAAACAGTTGAAGCACCTATAGAAGTTGCAGTTTCAGAAATTACAAAAACAGTAGAAACTGTCAAAGAGTATGTAGCAGCACCAAAAGTAGCTATGCTACAAGATTTTTCTCATTCAGACAAATTCTTTTCACCTTTAGTAAAAAATATAGCCAAAGAAGAAGGTGTTTCTATTGCCGAATTAGAATCGATTTCAGGAACTGGAAACGATGGTCGTGTAACAAAAAACGATATTTTAGAATTTATCGAAAACCGAAATTCAAAAGAAAATAATGCAACATCTGAAATAAAATCAGATGTTATAAACGCACCAATAACGCCAGCACAACAATCAACTCCAGTTGCAAAACTTGTTGCAAACACACAACAACAAGTTGCGCCAAAAGCTGTACCTGTTTCTGTAAACGGGCAAGACGAAATTGTAGAAATGGACAGAATGCGCAAGTTAATTTCTGGTTACATGGTTGCATCGATACAAACATCTGCTCACGTACAATCGTTTATTGAAGTAGATGTTACAGCCATTTGGGATTGGAGAGAAAAAAATAAAAATGCTTTCGAAAAAAGAGAAGGTGAAAAACTGACCTTCACTCCTATTTTTATGGAAATTGTTGCCAGAGCATTAAAAGATTTTCCTATGATGAATATCGCAGTTGATGGTGATTATATCATCAAAAAGAAAAACATAAATCTAGGAATGGCTGCAGCATTACCAAACGGAAACCTTATTGTTCCTGTAATAAAAAATGCAGATCAACTTAATTTATTAGGTATGGCAAAAGCAGTAAACGATTTAGGAAATCGTGCTAAAGCCGGAAAACTAAAACCAGATGACACACAAGGCGGAACTTATACTGTAACTAATGTTGGTACTTTTGGTTCTGTATTTGGTACACCAATTATCAACCAACCACAAGTCGGGATTCTTGCACTTGGTGCTATCAGAAAAGTTCCAGCAGTTATCGAAACTCCAGAAGGAGATTTTATAGGGATTCGCAAGAAAATGTTTCTATCACACAGTTATGATCATCGTGTTGTAGATGGCGCACTTGGCGGAAGTTTTGTAAAAAGTGTTGCCGATTATATGGAAGCCTTTGATGAAAATAGAGATTTTTAAAAATAAAAACAAAACCCTTTCTAAATAAAATTTTGAAAGGGTTTTTTAATAGTTGTAATTTTACTTCTTTATTTATTAGCTAAATGTCTCCGTTTTTTATGTAATATTGAATATGCATTTCATCGAATTCTAATTCATATCCATCGAATACTCATTCAAACCCATCGAATTCTAATTCACTCAATATTTAAAGTAAAACTTCATTTATATTTGTTACATTAAATAATGTAAATGAATTTGAAAGCAAATAGCGATAAATATCAAATCAATTTGTTATCTTCAAATCCAATTTCTATTATTTTATAATAACGTTAATAAATATGAAAAATAAGATTTCCCCCAAATCGATTTTACTGATATTTATTCTAACAAGTACTTTTTGTGTTGCACAAAATCCAGTTATTGATAGTCTAAAGAAAGTAATACAAGTTACAAAAATTGATTCTGCAAAAGTAAATACCTACAACGCTATTGCAGACAAATACAAAGAAAGTTATCCTGATTCAACAGCATTTTATGCTTTGAAAGCTACTTCATTGGCAAAAAAAATCAATTATAATTTTGGTATTGCCAATGCTTTTATGAATTCTGGAAACTCCAATATTATATTAAGTAATTACAAAAATGCACTTCACGATTTTGAAAACGCAAAAACCTATTTTGAAAAAGAGTTAAATAACCATTCAAGTATTGATGAAAAAAGAATTAAAAATGGTTTGGCTCGTTCTTATGCTAGTATTGGCGTAGTTTTTTCTGAAATAAATACTTATTCTAGAGCATTAGAAAATTATCTTAAAGCTTTAAAAATTTATCAAGAAATCGGACAAACAAGAAGCATTTCAAAAGCATACAATAATATTGGAATTGTTTACAAATCACAATTTAACTATCCAAAAGCTTTAGAATATTTCAAAAAAGCTTTAGTCATACAAGAGCAAATTAACGAAGAAACTATCGGTGTAACCTTGTCCAATATAGGTTCAGTATATTATGAAAAAGGAAACAATAGCGAAGCTCTAAAATATTACTACAAAGCAAAATCTGAATTCATAAAAAAAGAAAATAAGCGAGGTTATGCATTGCTTCTTAACTATTTTGGCGATTATTATAGAAAACAAACCAATGTCAATGAAGCAACCATTTATTATGAACAATCTATAAAGTTGTATGACGAAATGGAAAACAAATTTGGAGCATCGTTAGT
>JAYTVI010000078.1:0-24127 GCA_043744095.1 Flavobacterium sp. | reverse complement strand
ATTTTTAGACCGAGAAACCCAACAATTAATAATGATAACTGGACCTAATATGTCTGGTAAATCGGCTATATTAAGACAAACAGCTTTAATCGTTTTGTTGGCTCAAATGGGAAGTTTTGTGCCTGCAGAAAGTTTGAAAATGGGAGTAGTAGACAAAATATTTACAAGAGTTGGTGCTTCTGATAATATTTCTATGGGCGAATCTACTTTTATGGTAGAGATGAATGAAACGGCATCAATTTTGAACAATATTTCCGAAAGAAGTTTGATTTTATTAGATGAAATTGGGAGAGGAACAAGTACTTATGACGGAATATCTATAGCTTGGGCAATAGCCGAATTTTTGCACGAACATCCATCAAAACCTAAAACCTTATTTGCTACACATTATCATGAGCTTAATGAAATGAACGAATTTTTGCCAAGAATACAGAATTATAATGTATCAGTAAAAGAGTTAAAAGACACTGTGCTTTTTATCAGAAAATTGGTAAAAGGAGGAAGTGAACATAGTTTTGGAATTCACGTTGCAAAAATGGCTGGAATGCCACAAACAGTTATTTTGAAAGCTCAAAAAATACTTAAAAAACTAGAAAAAGAGCATTCAGCAGAAACACTAAACGGAATAAAGCCAGATAAAGAGGATATTCAGATGAGTTTCTTTAACTTAGACGATCCATTATTGGAAGAAATAAAAGAAGAGATTTTGAATCTTGACATCAATACTTTAACACCAATTGAAGCTATGATGAAGTTGAACGAAATAAAGAGAATGCTTACAAAAAAGTAAACTTATTGCCCTTCTGAATTTTTAGCTATTAGAGTAATCAAGGTGTCTAATTTGGTGTGAAATATGTCAAAAATGTTTTTTGGTACATTTATTTTAATTTCATAACCATTTATAGAGTGATCATTCTCACCATGATTATGCGTGATATTTACAAGCGAAACATCCGACTCTTTTATTTTAGCTACATCAACATTAAGTGCCTTTGCAAATCTGTCCCACTCATCTTCGGTTATAGGGATTCTTCCTTTTTCACTTCTGTTATATTGAGATTGATCCATTGCAACAAGTTCTGCAAATATTTCTTGAGTAAACATTGATTTTCTTATTCTTTTCAATTTTTCTTTTGGCTGTAATATCATAATTATGGTTTTAATTATCCAAAATTATCAAAATAACGGACACATCCAACATTTATGTTTAGAAATGTTCAAAAAATTCACATTTTATAATTGATTTTCCTTCTATACTTTTGACTTAACAAAAATATCTCGAGAAAAAATATTTTTTTAAAACAAATTATTATAAATTTAAAAATTATTTAAAATGAAAAAATTAATATTTTGCTTAATTGCTACGGTAATGATTGGTATAGTTGGAAATGCTCAAAATCTTGTCAAAGTTGGCGAAACAAAAAATGGTGCATTTGTAATAACTCAAGATATAAAAGATATAAAAGAAGAATGGAATAAAATTTTGATTACCCAGAAAATTGTTGGAGAACTATCAACTTATACAATTGAAACTGGAGTTGAAGTAGAGTTAAACAATCAGGTTTATTATTATCTATTAGCAATGAGTAAAGATAATATCACGAAAGCGGCAAGGCTTTTAAAATTAGATAAGGATAATTTTTATTTAGATTAAGTCCAGATTCTTTTGTGTTTGGCGTAACAGTAACTTGTACTGGTTGCGGAATTGGTTGTCATCCTAAAAGAGGTCGTGGTTTTTGGTATTGTACACCAGAATGTGGTTCAGATTGCACAAAAACCGAAACTGTTACGGGTCATAACTCTAATTAAAATATATTTAACTTTATTACCCCTTTTTAGTTTGCTTTTTTTAACTTATAATTAAATACAAAATGTTTTTTAGAATTAATATAGTATTATTTTTATTTATAGTATTTAGCTGTAACTCTCTAAAAATTAACGACCAAATTGGAGAAGTTTCGGATGGTAATTTGAAAATTACAACTAATAAAGGTGTATTAAAAAAAGAATGGAACAATCTAGTAAAAGATCTAAAATTTGAAAGCGAATTTAGTTCTTTTAAAATTATCAAAGATTTTGACACTAATAAAAAATCAAAAGCATATTATTTATTGGTGTCAATTTCTAATGATAAGAAATTAAAAGCTGGTACTTTATTATTAAAAAAGGTAATAAATTTTACTACCCAAACCCAAAAGAACAAACAATCATTATTTGTCATGGAACAGTTGATTGTTTTCCTAAAAAATTTATCAAAGATTATTGGGGTTGTAATTGTGCTATTGATAGTATAATTAATTGTAAAAAAACTGAAAGCATTATAATAAAAGATTAAATAAAGCTTTTTATTCTAAAGTATATAGATTTCAACTTTTTTATTGAATTCTAAATATTATTGTTTCTTTCATAAAATTTATCAAGACATGAAAAAACTCCTAATCGCACTATTTCTAGTGCCTATAACTTTATTTGCCCAATCTGATTTTGACAAAGTTCTGAAAGCTGGAGAAGTTGTATTAAGTGGTTTTACAATTTTTAAAACAGCAACTTCAAACCCTAAAGCTGAAAGTAAAACTATTTCGAATGTTTGTATTAAAAATAAATTGCTTGAAAAAATTACTTTCAAAATAGTGGGTAAAGACGAACAAGAAAATGAAATTAAAAAAGAAATGGTGATTCAGAATGACGGTAAAGAATGTGTTTTTAACATCCCAAAAGGTATTTACTCCTATGAGATACTACTTTCAAACAAAGATATTTATAAAAAAGGAGAGTATAAATTTGATGATGATGTTGTAATTACAATAAAAAAAGAAGATTAGCTTCTAACTATCATAAAAGGGAAACGAAAGTATTTTTTCTGTCGTTTCCCTTTTATTGTATATGTTAAACCAAAAACAAGATAAAGAGAATGCTTACAAAAAAGTAAACGATTGTATTGTAAACAATATGTTATCAAGGTATTAAATTTAATTGCATTTTTTTATAAAAAAACACTTGTACAATTGAATTAATATCTTAAATTTGCCCTCGCAATACAGAACAAGTATAGCAGTTCTTTATAAAAATTGAAATGCGAAAATAGCTCAGTTGGTAGAGCGCGACCTTGCCAAGGTCGAGGTCGCGGGTTCGAGCCCCGTTTTTCGCTCAAAAATTAAAAATTTATTTTTAATTCTATATAAAGCTCGGATGGTGTTGTAACTAATTAATTTTTTATAAAAATTAGATATAAAACTTAAAAAGCAAAAACGCTCGGATGGTGTTGTATTTAATTAATTTTTTATAAAAATTAGATATAAAACTTAAAAAAGCAAAAACGCTCGGATGGTGAAATTGGTAGACACGCTGGACTTAAAATCCAGTGAACAGCAATGTTCGTGCGGGTTCAAGTCCCGCTCTGAGTACAAAAAGCTTCAAACTATAAGTTTGGAGCTTTTTTATTTAACGCATTTTAGTATAATACATAATAATTAAACTTTGGGAGCATTTGTAATCAGTAAAAGATTTAGTGGAGATTATAAATATGAATTTACTTCAAGAAAAGGAAAAACTATTTTGACGAGTAATAGTTTTGAATTGCGTTTTGAATGTGAAAATCAAATAGAAACAGTTAGGCTTTCTTTGCATAATTGTGTTTTTTTAAAATTTAAATCATCTAGTGGTAAATTTTTTTTTAGAATGATTTTGAATGATAAACAAGTTGCAATAAGTAGAAAATATTCAACTCAATTGATGCTTCAAAAAGGGATTGACGAAATATTAAAATATGCACCACAATCAGAAACATTAGATTTTTCTAATTCTGATTTTATTTTCCCAGATTCTGAAATTTTCGAAAAAGAAAAATAAAAAAAATCGAATTGCAAAAAAGAGGCTTTAATTTTTAGCAAATAAAAAAGCCATCCGAAGATGGCTTTAAAATCTTTAGAATAATAAATTCTAATTATTTTTTTACAGCTTCAGTAGCAGTTGCAGCAGCATCAGTTGCAGCAGCAGCAGCATCAGTTGCAGTAGCAGCAGCGTCAGTAGCAACAGCAGCAGCAGAATCAACTACAGCAGCAGCTTCTTCAACAACAGGTGCAGCAGCTTCTACAGCAACTTCTTCAGCAGGAGCTGTTTCAGCTTGTTTACAAGATACTACAGTTAATGCAGCAACGATAGCTAAACTTAAAAATACTTTTTTCATCTTACTTAATTATAAAAGGTTAATTATTAATTCGGAGCAAAGATATAAATTTTTTTAATCGGAAAAATTTTTATTTAACTTTTTTTTAAAATTGTTCACTTTGAATTCCTTTTATTCTATTTACAATATTCGTGCCAAACTTTAATTTTAAATTAAATTTATTTTTTTTTGGCTGGCTGTATGATTTTCAACTCATTAATAATATTTTTTGCACCTGCAAATTTATCAATGATGAATAAAACATATCGTGCATCTACCATAATGTTTCTACAAATATCTGGAGAATAATAAATATCACTCATTGTACCTTCCCAAACTCTATCAAAATTCAAGCCAATTAAATTACCTTTTGCATCTAATGCTGGACTTCCTGAATTTCCTCCTGTTGTGTGATTTGTTGCTATAAAACATACGGGCATTTTTAGCTCCACTCTGTTCGTCTTCGACTCGAGTACTTTTATACCATAAATTCCATAATCTTTGGTATTGTAAAGGTCAATTAATTTTTGTGGTACATCAAATTCGTAATCGCCAGGAACATATTTTTCCATTACACCATCTAAAGTTGTAAATGGCTCATAATACATAGCATCATTAGGCTTGTATCCTTTTACTTTTCCATAAGTTACACGCAAAGTACTATTTGCATCAGGAAAAATTCGTGCCGTTTTTGGAGAAAGTTCCAAAATTGCTTTCATATACGTTCTTTGTAAAGCTATATTTTTCAAATTCAATTCATCATATTTAGGACTTACATTTTTTGCATAAGCATCAGCCATTGATTTTATTAATTGGTATCCTTTATCTGAATTCAATTTCTCAATAACAGTTTTTGAATCGCCTTCTAATAACGATCTGAAACTTATTAAAGATGTTAATTTTGAATTAGAATAAATATCAGCAGTCAATTTGTTGGCATCGATATTGTTTAAAGTTTCAGGTAAAAACTGTTTTGGAGATTTTGTCGCATACAAATTGATTAATTGTTCGAAAACAGTTGCATCAACTTCTGCATTATAATCTTTATAAAAATCATCAATTCCTTTAGAAAGTGTGTTTTTTCTATCCGTAAATGATTGTTCGCCTTTAGTATTCAAAATTTGTTCTAACTGATACAATTTATATCCAACTGAAAGTAGTTCTGTATTTCTCAATGCTACTTCGGTAAAATAATCTCTAGCTAAAGCATAATCTCTGATTTCCGAATAATTTTTTCCAAAATCTGAAAGTAAGTTACCATATTCTGCTAGTTTTCCTGCTTTTATAACTTTTTCTTGAAATTCTTTTTCAAATTTTTGTTTAGCAGCTACCGCATTAGCTTTTTTCAAACCTTTAGTTTCGCCCATCCATTTTTTCCAATAATTGGCAACTCCTGCATATTTGGAAGCATATTGAATTTTAATAGCTTGATCTTTTCGCATAAAACGATCTTGTACTTTTAAAGCTGCATCACGAACTTCAATTTTTGCTGGATTTAATGTTTCAACAATTTGATTCACAGCAACAGAAGGTAAATATTCTGTTGTTCTTCCTGGATAACCCATAACCATTGTGAAATCATTTTCTTTCAATCCGGAAATATTAATCGGGAAAAATCTCTTTGGTTTATATGGAACATTTTCAGTTGAATAAGATGCTGGACGATTGTTTTTATCAGCATATATTCTAAACAATGAAAAATCTCCAGTATGGCGTGGCCAAACCCAATTGTCGGTATCTGAACCAAATTTACCTATAGAACTTGGTGGCGCTCCAACAAAACGTATGTCTTTGAAGGTTTCGGTTACAAATAATAAATATTGATTTCCGTCATAAAATGTTTTGATTTTATTTTCTTGCCAAGCTTCTTTTGGTAACGAATTGATTAATGAAGCAATATTTTCTTGAATTTTCTTTTGTTTTTCAGCTTCGGTAGTGAGATTTGATACACCTTCTAATACTTTAATTGTTACATCTTCAATACGTACAACAAACATTACATCCATATCTTTATTGGGCAATTCGTCACTCATTTTGTATGCCCAAAAACCATCACGAAGATAATCGTGCTCTACGGTTGAGTGATTTTGAATCGCATCAAATCCGCAGTGGTGATTGGTTAGAATCAATCCTTTATCAGAAATTACTTCGGCGGTACAACCACCGTCAAATTGTGGAACCGCATCTTTCAAACTTGAATGGTTTACAGAATATATCTCTTCTGCTGAAATTTTCATTCCTAAGTTTTTCATTTCAGTTTCATTCATTCCTTTTAATAAGGATGGAATCCACATTCCGCCTTGTTGGGCTTTGGTTTGAATGACAAATAATAAGAGTAATAATTTAAAGTACTTCATTTTTTATAATTTGAATTTTAATAGTTTTCGATTATGAACTTCAAAATCGTTTGCAAGATACAATTTTTGTGCATTTTGATTGTGATTTTCTACTTCTAGGTAAATCAATTTTATGTTTTGATTTACTACATGATTTTTTATGAAATCTAATGTTTGTTTACCAATTCCTTTTCCTCGAAAGTTTTCTTTGATGTACAATTCATCTAAAAATGCAATACGTCCTTTGTATTCAAAACTAAAAATACACGTTAGAATTACATAGCCAATAATTTCTGATATTCTTCCTTCGTCAGAATGACAAATGAGGAATGCCTTTCCAAGATTTTCATTTGATATAAATTCTTGAAACAATTTTTTAGAAACTTCAATATCAATCGGATAATTATCAATGGCATAAAAATCTTGCATCATTTGGGTGATGGTTTCGATTTGAGTTAATTCTAAGGATTGGAATGTTGTCATTATTTTTTTGTTTGTCATTTCGAAGAAGGAGAAATCACATTACGAAAGCAACTAATGCGATTTTTTTCGTCGAAATGACAAAATTATGTTATATGTTTCAAAATAACATCTGTCGCACCTTTATTCATTTGCACAAAAGTCGAACAAATATGTCCTTTTTCGTATCGAACATCTTCGTTAAAAATTAAATTATCAAACGCTTCATTCAATTCATTTTGATCCGCAACTGAAACACAACCTTCCTGATGAACCAACGCAGTTGCTTCTGCAAAATGAGAATAATTTGGACCAACTACAATCGGAATTCCAAATGTTGCTGGTTCTAAAATGTTGTGAACGCCAGGATTTCCAAAACCGCCACCAACATAAGCAATATCTGCGTAGGAATAAATTTTTGTCAGAATTCCAATGGTGTCGATTATGAAAACTTGAAATTCCTCTAATTTGTCATTTCGACCAGCGGGAGAAATCTCATTTTTATATTCAGAAAATAAAATGGTTTTCTTTTTGATTAATGATTGTAGCGTAACGATTTCTGATTTATGAATGTTATGCGGTGCAATTATAAATTTCAAATTTTCATCAGATTTATTTATATAATCTACCAATAAATTTTCATCTTTTGGCCACGAACTTCCAATTACAATGGTTGTCATTCCGATATTTGAGGAATCTCCTTTGAATTGTTCTATAAAATCTAACGAGTTGTCTCTTTCTAAAATTGCAACAACTCTATCAAATCTTGTGTCACCTGAAACTTTTACATTGTTGAAACCAATACTTTGTATTAGATTTTTAGAACTATCATTTTGTACAAAAAAGTAATCAAACGATTTTAGCGCTTTTCTATAAAAACTGCCGTACCATTTGAAAAAAGCTTGATTTTCTCTAAAAATTCCTGAAATTAGATAGGTTTTAATATTTTGATTTTTGAGTTCGTTCAAATAATTGGGCCAATATTCATATTTAATAAAGAAAACCATTTCTGGATTTATGGTTTTTATAAATTTTTTTGCGTTGGATTTTGTGTCCAATGGCAAATAAACTGTGGCATCGGCAATGGTATTGTTTTTTCTAACTTCATAACCTGATGGTGAAAAAAAGGTAACCACAATTTTATGATTTGGAAATTGAATTTTTATTTTTTCGATTACGGGTAATCCTTGCTCATATTCGCCAAGTGATGCTGCGTGAAACCATATCGTTTTATCGGTTGAAGAAATATTACTTTGTAAGGTTTGAAAAACGGTTTTTCTACCTTCAACAAAGAGTTTCATTTTTGGGCTAAATAGTGCCAAAAATTGGAGTAGAAGTGCTGCAAGTTGAATAAAAAAATTGTAAACGAAATACATTGCATTGATTTTGTTGGACAAAATTACGGATTTTATTTTTAGGAAATACAGTAACTCATTAGCCCCGATTGTAGTGGAAATCCTCGTAGAGATTGAAACGGAAAGCGGGAACAAGGTTGCTAAAAATGTCTAATGACGATGCTTCAAATAAAAATTAATCAACTTATAATAGTTGCGTTTAAATTCTTATTTTTGCCTATAAATTTTTTGGAATGAAAAAAATTCAAATGGTTGACCTCAAAAGTCAATACGAAAAAATAAAAGATCAGATTAATGCTTCTATCCAGGAAGTTTTAGATACAACTACTTATATAAATGGACCAGAAGTTGAAAAATTTCAAAAAAATCTTGAGGATTATCTTGGTGTAAAACACGTAATACCTTGCGCAAATGGCACAGATGCTTTGCAAATAGCAATGATGGGATTAGGTTTAAAGCCTGGAGACGAAGTAATCACTGCCGATTTTACTTTTGCTGCTACAGTAGAAACAATAGCGTTACTACAATTAACACCAGTTTTGGTTGATGTTGATTTGTATAATATGAATATTTCGATAGACGCAATCAGAAAAGCCATTACTTCAAAAACCAAAGCAATTATTCCGGTGCATTTGTTTGGTAGAGCTGCCAATATGGAAGCTATTATGGCTATTGCCAACGAACATAATTTATTTGTCATTGAAGATAATGCACAAGCAATTGGCGCCAATTGCAAATTTTCTGACGGAAGTAAAAGAAAAGCAGGAACAATTGGTCATGTAGGCGCTACTTCTTTTTTTCCTTCCAAAAATTTAGGATGTTACGGAGATGGCGGTGCACTTTTTACAAACGACGATACATTGGCACACACACTTCGCGGTATTGTAAATCACGGAATGTATGTGCGTTATCATCACGATGTTGTGGGTGTAAACTCAAGATTAGATAGTATACAAGCGGCAGTTCTTAATGCAAAATTGCCTTTTTTGGATAGATATAGTAACGAACGTCAAAATGCTGCTAGAAAATATTCGAAAACTTTTGAGGGACATAAAAATATTATTGCACCAATGATTTGTGATGTATGCGATTGCCACGTTTTTCATCAATATACGTTACGAATTATCGATGCAGATAGAGACAAATTGATGTTACATTTATTAGACAAAAACATTCCTTGCGCCATTTATTATCCAATTCCGTTGCACAGTCAAAAAGCCTATTTAGACGCAAGATACAAAGAAGAAGATTTTCCAGTTACCAATCAATTAGTCCAACAAGTACTCTCATTGCCTATGCATACAGAGTTAGACGACGAACAAATTAAATTCATAACAGATAGCGTTTTAGAATATTTTAAATAGTTGCTGGTTTTTAGTTGATAGTTGAAGATTTTCATTTAGCAACCAATAACCAGCAACCAATAACCAATTAACATGAAAATATTAGTTACAGGAGGTTTAGGTTTTATCGGTTCTCATACCGTTGTAGAATTACAAAAAGAAGGATATGAGGTAGTCATTATTGACAATCTTTCTAATTCAAAAGAAGAAGTAATCAATGGTATTGTTGCCATTTCTGGCAAAAAACCAATTTTTGAAAAAATGGATTTGCGTGAAAAAGCAGCAGTACAAAATTTCTTCAGCAAACATAATGATGTTGCAGGAGTAATACATTTTGCTGCATCAAAAGCAGTAGGAGAAAGTGTCGAAAATCCTTTGTTATATTACGAAAACAACATCAATACATTGGTATATATTTTGCAAGAATTGCAACAAAAACCAGAGGCAAATTTTATATTTAGTTCCTCTTGTACTGTTTACGGACAAGCAGAAAAAATGCCAATTACCGAAGATGCTTCTATTCAAATAGCAATGTCACCTTATGGAAACACTAAACAAATTGGTGAAGAAATTATTACCGAAACAGCCAAAGTGACCAATATCAACGCTATTTTATTGCGTTATTTCAATCCGATAGGAGCACATCCAAGTGCCGAAATTGGTGAATTACCAATTGGAGTACCACAAAATTTAGTACCATTTATTACTCAAACGGGTTTTGGATTAAGAAAAGAATTGGCAGTTTACGGAGATGATTATCCTACTCCAGACGGCACTGCAATTCGCGATTATATTCATGTAGTAGATTTGGCAAAAGCACACGTTGTAGCTTTACAACGATTATTAAATAAAAAAAATTTATCAAAAGTAGAAACCTTCAATTTGGGTACAGGAACAGGAAGTTCGGTTCTTGAAGTAATAACCACTTTTGAAAAAGTGTCAGGCAAAAAATTACCATACAAAATTGTAGGGAGACGAGAAGGAGATATAACATCTGCCTATGCCAATACCGATAAAGCAAACAATGTTTTGGGATGGAAAGCAATGTCAACTCTTGAAGAAAGTTTGGCAAGTGCCTGGAAATGGGAAGTCAAAATTAGGAGTTAATTTTTTAAGAAACTAACATTGAAACACCAAAAATAAATGAACCCCAAAACCGATTTCAAATTACTATTTTCTTTACTAATTGTAGGAGTCGTTTGGGGAACAACTTATTTAGGAATAAGAGTAGCTGTTGAAACAATACCGCCTTGGTTTATAACGTCGATTCGTCAAGGTATTGCAGCATGTATAGTTTTATGCATTCTTTTATATAACAAAGAATTGACTTGGATTGGTTGGTCAAATTTCAAAAGACAATTTATTCCTTCTCTACTTATGTTGGTAGTTGCCAACGGTTTTACAACTATTGCAGAGCAATCTTTACCAAGTGGTTTGACTTCTATAATGAGTGCTTTGTCACCAGTTATTATTTTTATTGGAAGTATTTTATTTGGACTTCAGAAAATTAGTTTAAAAGGAGTAGTTGGAGTATTACTAGGGTTTCTAGGTGTTGTTTTTATTTTTAGAGATGGTTTAGGTGCTATTTTAGTTCCTAATTACAAAACAGGTATATTGTTTTTGAGCATTGCTATATTGAGTTGGTCGGCAGGAACAGTTTATTCTAAAAAACATATTCATAAAACAAATACTATTTCACTCAATTTATTTTATCAATTTTCTATAGCTTCAATAATTCAATTTGTACTTGCTTTTATTTTTTCATCAAATACAGATATGAGTTTGTGGAGTAGTAGAAGTGTTTTTGCGGTTATATATTTGGCTGTTTTTGGTTCGGTTTTGGCTTTCTTTTGTTACCATTATGCGCTCAAAAGAGTAAGTGCAGTTCAGGTATCAATCTTAAATTATATCAACACTATAATTGCAGTTTTTCTAGGCTGGTTATTACTTGACGAAGTTATAACTTCAGATTTTATTGTGGCAACAATATTAATAATTGCTGGTGTTTTTATTATCAATTACAAAAAGAATGTGAGTGTAATAGAATAAAAAACTCTCCAAAATTTTGGAGAGTTTCAATATTATTTTTTTACAGCTTCTTTTACTTTGTCTGCTGCATCTCCAACTTTTTCGGCTCCTTTTTCTACAACATCTTCAAGTTTGTCTTTTACTTTTGTTTTGGCAGAATCTACCATTATTGTTGTTTTTACTTTTGCAGAATCTACAGCTTCTACGACATCAGCTTTGACAGCTTCTGTTGCATCTTCAAGTTTTTCTTTTGTTTCTTCTTTGCAAGAAATAAAAAGAGCAGCAAATGCAATTGTTAAGATTATTCTTTTCATAGTTTAGTTTTTTTAAGTTTAAATATAATATGTAAATTTAGTCTAAAATCTATTAAGCCGAAAAAGTTTCAACATCTTTATTTATTTTTCCAACCAGTCCTACCAAAACTTTTCCAGGACCAACTTCTGTAAAACTTGTTGCGCCATCTTTGATCATTTGTTGCACCGATTGAGTCCATTTTACTGGAGCTGTCAATTGAATGATTAAATTTTTCTTTATTTCTTCTGCATCACAAACAGCAGTTGCAGTAACATTTTGATAAACTGGACAAATCGGTGTTGAAAATATTGTTGCTTCAATTGCTGCAGCCAATTCTTCACGAGCAGGCTCCATCATAGGCGAATGAAATCCACCACCAACAGGCAAAATCAAAGCGCGTTTTGCACCGGCTTCTTTCATTTTTTCGCAAGCTAATTCCACTGCTTTATATTCTCCAGAAATCACTAATTGACCGGGACAGTTATAGTTTGCCGCAACAACAATTCCATCAATAGAAGCACAAATTTCTTCCACAATTTTATCATCTAAATTTAAAACAGCAGCCATTGTTGAAGGTTTAATTTCGCACGCTTTTTGCATTGCAATAGCTCGTTGTGAAACTAATTTTAATCCGTCTTCAAAACTCAAAGCACCATTGGCAACCAAAGCAGAAAATTCGCCCAGCGAATGTCCAGCAACCATTTCGGGTTTGAAATATTCTAAAGTTTTTGCCAATATTACTGAATGTAAAAAAACAGCTGGTTGTGTAACTTTGGTTTCCTTCAGTTCTTCCGCAGTACCTTCAAACATTATATCTGTGATTCTAAAACCTAGAATTTCGTTTGCTTTTTCAAATAAATTTTTGGCTATAGCCGAATTTTCATATAAGTCTTTGCCCATTCCTGTGAATTGTGCGCCTTGTCCTGGAAATATGTATGCTTTCATTTTATGCTGAATTTATTTCAGCATCTCAAATGCCGAATGTTAATATTATAATGAACAAAAATAATAATTTAATTAGTATTCTATAGAACTAATAATTCCCAATAATTGATTTTTCATATCTTGATTGATTATTCCACTCGCTACATCAAAATTCTCATAGAAATTGGGTAACGAAAAACTACCTTTTACTATTGCACCTTGAAAAGGAAATCTATTTTTTGCAATTTCCAAAACAGTACTTCCGCCTCTTGCTCCAGGAGAAGTTGCTAATAATAGCATTGGTTTTTCTTGAAATGTTTTAGCATTTATTCGTGATGTCCAATCTAAAATATTTTTGAAAGCTGCGGTGTAAGCACCATTATGTTCTGCAAACGATATTATTATTAAATCAGCTGTTCCTATTTTATTATAAAATTGTTGTGCTAGAATATGGATACCATTTTCTTTTTCTTTATCTACAGAAAAAATAGGCATTTCATAATCGTTTAAATCTAAAATTTCTACTTCAACATTTTGAAATTGATAGGCAATATAAGTCGCAAGTTGTTTATTGATTGAGTTTTTGCTTGAAGTTGCTCCAAAAGCTATTATTTTTGTCATAAAATATTTTCTATATAAAGTTTAGTTTTTAAAACAGCATTTTTAACCATTTCTAAATTATTAATTTCAGTTTTTGTTGATTTGTCTTTCCAATTTAGAGTAAAGGTCATTTCGGTTTCAACTTCAGAAATCATTTTAATTTCATTGTCAACAAATCCTTCAATTTTAGGATGATCAATTAATGAAAACCTAACTTTATAAGGAGTAAATGTTATTTTCTCTTTTAGAATTGTTATGTTTTCATCAGTTTTTACAGTCATTTGTCTTAAAAGAAATTCATTGTTTTTTTCTAATATCATAACATCACTAACACCAGGAACAAAGTTTTCGGGCTTTTCGATTTTAGTCAAAAGTTGAAACCACACTTTTTCTAATGATGCATTAACTATTATTGAAAAGTGTACCATATTATTTTTGGTTCAAGAAATAAGTTAAAGCTCCAGAAGGACATTTTTTTACAGTTTTTATAATGTTTTCAGTTGAAGAAGACTCTGGAGTTATCCAAGGTTTTTCCTTTGGCTTAAAAACATCGGGATTGTTTTTTACACATTCGGCAGCGTGTTTGCACAAGGCATTTTTCCATACAATGGTTACTTCGCCATTGCTGTATTCTTTGGTTAAATCGGTTGCGTCCATAATTAAAAATTTAAATTATAAAACGTCTCTAAATTCAGGATTTTTATCAAAAACACTTTTCGCAAACGGGCAAAGCGGAATTATTTTTACACCTTTTTCTCTAGCGAATTCAACAGCTTTAGTTATCATTTTCTTGCCAAAACCTTTGTCTTCATTTCCCGGATTTACTTCGGTATGGTCAATGATAATTTTAT
Source organism: Flavobacterium sp. (assembly GCA_043744095.1). Taxonomy (GTDB): domain Bacteria; phylum Bacteroidota; class Bacteroidia; order Flavobacteriales; family Flavobacteriaceae; genus Flavobacterium. The sequence goes on along the minus strand of JAYTVI010000078.1, from coordinate 9,772 downwards.
CTTCGCCTGCAAAAACAAAAGTCATCATCGCTTTGTGTTTGCCATTAACATCAATATAAAAAGCACCGTTTTTATCATTGATTTTTAATTGTACTTCGTACGTAATATTTTTTTTTAGCCACAGATTCACAGATTATAAATGATTTTTAAAAATCAGTGAATCTGTGGCTATTAGATATTTAATTTTCCATTGGAATTTCCATCACTAAAAACTTAGCATTTGTATTTGCTTTAATCTCAATTTCAGAAGTTTCCCAAATTCCGATAGCGTCTCTTTTTTCAAGTTTTTCTCCATTTACTTCAATTTCTCCTTCTATATTCATAATGTATAATCCGTTTCCTTGTTTTTTCAAAGCTAATTTTTTAGCGAAAGCTGCGTCAAAATCACTCAAATAAAACCAAGCATCTTGATGAATCCAAACGCCTTCATCGTCTTGATTTGGAGAAAGAATTTGGGCAAAATTATTTTTTTGTAACGATTGATCTAACGTAATTTGTTGGTAACGAGGCTCTACATTTCGATATTTTGGAAATAACCAAATTTGAAATAATTTAGTGTGTAAATCAGCATTCGGATTAAATTCAGAATGGCGAATTCCAGTTCCTGCACTCATTACCTGAACGTCGCCAGTTTTGATTGTTTCGGCATTTCCCATACTATCTTTGTGCGCCAAATCGCCTTCTAAAGGAATGGTGATGATTTCCATATTATCGTGTGGATGTTCGCCAAATCCCATTCCAGCAGCTACCGTATCGTCGTTTAAAACACGCAACATTCCAAACTGAACTCTATCAGGATTGTACCAACTAGCAAAACTAAAACTGTGGTAAGCATTCAACCAACCGTGATCGGCGTGACCTCTTGAATCTGATTTGTGTAAAACTGTATTTTTCATTTGTCGTTTATATTTTTTCTTTAATTGTCAAATGCAGCCGAAACATAAGAAATAGTTTCGGTGTCATCTTATTGTAAATTTAGTAATTATTAGGATACAAATTTGCATCGATAGGTTTAGAGAAGTACTTAATGTAGATTAAGAAATTATTTTTTTAGCAAACGAGCTTTCATCTTACTAAAAAATTCAGGCGTGACACCAATATAAGAAGCAATGTGTTTTTGAGGCACTTTATGAATTAAATCAGGATATTTTTTACACATTTTTTCAAAACGTTCTTCGGCGGTCAAACTCAAATTATCCATCAAACGTTCTTGATGAGCAACCAATGAATTTTCCGCAAGAATTCTGAAAAAACGTTCTAATTTTGGGATTTCTTGATACAATATTTGATGGTTTTCTTTTGAAATAGAAACAACTTCGGCTTCTTCTAAAACTTCTATAAAAAGATTGCTTGGTTTTCCTGAAATATAACTGTACATATCACCAATCCACCAACCTTCGCAAGCAAAATGCAATACGTGTTCTATAATGTAATCATTAATATTGAAACTTCTCAAAATACCTGAATTCACAAAATAAGTACAATTGGCAATTTCACCCGAACTCAATAAAATGGTTTTAGCTTTTACAATTTTGGTTTCGGTTTTGGACAAGAAAAGAGCTTCTTCATCTGAAGTTAAAGTAACGTGTTTGGTTATGTTTTGGATGATGGATTGCATAAGTTCAAAAGTACGGTTAATTGTAATAACAACAAAAACCACGAACAGCTTCCCATTCGTGGTTTTCTTATTTAACGAAAATTTCTTTCAATTGTCCGATAATGTTTCCTCCTCCAGAAATGGTAATTTCACCAATTTTATCGGCGATTTTCTCTACATATTCCATTTCTTTCAATTTCCATAACATTTCGTTTTCTTCCATCAATTTGGCTGTGTTCAACAAACTTCTTGTAGAAGCCGTTTCTTCTCGTCTCATTATAGTATTGGCTTGTGCTTTTTTCTCAGCAACCAAAACCTGATTCATAATTTCCTTCATGTCTCCAGACAAAATTACGTCTCTAATACCTGCGTCAGAAACTGCAAATCCTAAATCGTTGATTTTTGAAGTTACTTCTTGCAAAATATCTTTTGCAATAGCTTCTTTTCTGTTCAACAATTCGTCTAAAGTATAGTTTCCAACAAAAGCTCTCAATGCTAATTGCATTAATACATACAATTGTTTTTCGGTATCTTTATTGTTTACCAATGCTTTAACAATCTCAACAATTTTGTAACTTACAAAGAAATTAATTCTCAAAGTTGCTTTATCTTTAGTCAATAATTCTTGACCAGAGATTTCCATTTGTTGCAAACGAATATCGGCATTTTTTACTTCAACAGAAATTGAATTATTCCAAAAGTAGTAAGTTCCTGCGGTCAATTCTTTTACAAACAAACCATTAACAAACAACAATCCTTTTTCAAAATTCAATACAACAAAGCGTCTTACATAAGCACGCAATTTCACATTTTCTAACAAAGTCAATGGCACTTGTTCTGTGATATTCACTTTAGACAAATCGATTTTAATGAAATCATTTTTCATATAACCTTTCCAAAAAGCATATCTTCCCGTTACTAAAACTTCTTTGAAGATACCATTTACAAAATACAATGCGATTTCGTTATCAGCAATTTCAATAACCTCTAACATAGCTGCCAAAACTTCATTTTGTAATACAATATTCAATTCAATTGGAGCAACAAAAGATTGGTTCATTTCATACATACGAACTTCTTTATTTCCCCACAACCAAAACGTACCTTCTTGCAATACTTTTACTAATTTTCTGTTTTCAAACACCAAACCTATTTGGTATGCTTGAATTGTAATTCTTTTTAACATAATTTCTTTTTTTTTATCCGAACTTGTTTCAGATTCTTTTGTTATTATTTAATAATAAGAAAACAGTTTAATCTTCATCCTCTTGATACTGACGAAAAACAAGTAGAATGCTTTTCAATTCTAATGGTTTTCTATTGTTTTTTGATACCTAAAAATTGCATGCAATAGTTAGTTTCAATCAAATAGAATATCAAAACAAAATCCTAGTTATCAATCTCATTTTCAGGTCGTATCTCGAGTGCAAATTTTGAACACATTTTTCTCAATTGCCGACAAAGACAAAACCGTTTTCTTTAGGTACATTTATTTAAAGAGCAAATGCAACTCTTGACAAACTACATTAAAAGTGTAGCACTCTAACCAACTGAGTTAACGCAAACCTAAATTGCGTGTAGGATTCGAACCTACGCTTGTACTATTGTTCTAGCCGCTGAACTATCCCGATTGCTCGAGAGTGGGATTCGAACCCACGACCCATAGTGTGGTGGATCATTTTTTGGAAAACGACCAAAACCTCCAAATCAAGTTGAACAGTATAACATCATTCGCAATTGCGAAACGAATACTACAATAGTGCTATACAGAAACACCTAACAAGACTCGTTTGATATTTTTCATTATAAACTTTGGTTTACAAATTTGGATTGACCAAATGAACAACAATTCTAACCTGACTTTCGGGATGTTCCCTTGAATCGACTTGCTGAATAAGAGCCCGAAAATTGTTTTGCATTCTCAATTTTAAAAGTTTATAAATAATTCTATTCTCGCTTTTGGGTACAAAACCTAGTTTGTACTCGTTGAAATAAATTGCGACTGCACGAGCATCAAATTTGTTGTCTTCCTCCAATTTTAATTCAACTTGTTTACCAATCTTGAGTTTATTGAATGCCAATGCACCTTCGTAATAAGTAAAACCTGCGATTGCAAAATTTGCTAAATGTTCTATTTTCATAATTTCTATATTTTATATTATTTGCTGTGCTGAACACATTATTTGTGGAATAGATTCGAGTTGAACGAATACCTTTAGTGCTTCAAACTAACGTGCATACCACATACACCACTATTCCTTTTTTGTACAGAAAGAAGGACTCGAACCTTCAAAATTCAGTTTCTAAATCTGACACGTATACCATTCCGCCATTTCTGCTTTTTTTGTTGATTCATCAGGACTCGAACCTGAACAGAGAGCTTCAAAAACTCTAATGCTAACCAATTACATCATAAATCAAATTGTGGAAGAAGTAGGATTCGAACCTACTCAGCAAAAGCAACAGATTTACAGTCTGCTTCAACTCTCCAACGTTGACGTACTTCCAATTTTGTCTGAAAAGCAGGATTGTTCACCTAATTTGATTGATTTCTATAGGTGTTCACGAATGCAAAGCATTTCGAACCTACAACCTCTCGCGTCAAAGGCGAGTATACAACTATCGTTATCTTCTCAGTTTTTTTATGTATATCTACTTTTTTCCGAACATTAAAAAATTGCGGCTTATACGAGAATCGAACTCGTATCTCCCGAGAGACAGTCGGGAAGGATAACCGTTACCCCAATAAGCCAAGTTCCTTTCTAAAAAAACTCTTGCGATTTTGGAAGGATTCGAACCTACGACCATTGGCTTAACAAACCACCGCTCAACCATTGAGCTACAAAATCTTTTTGTGATTCTAGAAGGAGTTGAACCTTCAACCTATTGCTTCGAAGGCAATTGCTCTTTCCGTTTGAGCTATAGAATCAAAATATAAGGCAAAAAAAAACACCTCGTTTAAGGTGCTTTCATATCATAACAATGGAATACTATTATTCCATTTGCCTGTATTTATGCGCCTGTTTTACATTAAACTCAAAGTCTAAACTCGGAGTTCCATTCAGTTGGTTATGTTGTAAACAATCTTTCATTGTTAGTGTTTTTATATTTTGCGATTGTGATTTATATCGTGTTATCATTTTTTTTGTATTATATTTTTTAAAATATGTAAACTGATTACTAATTTTCTGGGGCAAAGATAAAGTCAAAAAAATATAACTTCCAATTTTTTTTTAAATTATTTTATTGATTATCAATTACTTACGCATATTTTTATCCATAGTAATTCCTTTCCACTTATGTTGTAGATTCCTTTTATGTGTCAAATGACTGTCTCTCATTTGGTTACTTTTCAAGCTTTATTTTATTATATTTTTAATTTGCATCAAACATTTTTTTATTTTTTTTGCCACAAAGACTCAAAGTCACTAAGTTTTTGTTGTTTTTTATTCATTTTTACTATTATAATTATTTTTTAAAACAAAAAAAACGTCCTCTTTTGGAGGACGTTTTCGTATATTTATGTCGTTTTTTTGATTCTAAACCATCAATTCAACTTGTCAAAATACACTCTACATCCTAATTGCGCCATAGGGGAATACCCTAGTGAACAATCATTTGCTTGAAGTAATTCTACGCGTGTATGTTTTTGAATGTTTTTCATTTCGAGAGCAAAAGTAGTTTATTTTTTTAATTGTACAAGGGTAATAAATACTCATCTAAAACACCAATTGCTTTTTCTATATCTTTTTTTTAGGAAAATATTGTTGATATTATATCCTACAATTTGTCAATAGAATTATAAAGGTATATGTTTTCGAGAGTTTATTGATTAATTTTTTTTTTGATAATGATTAGGTTATAAGTACTGCTTTATTTTATTAAAGTTACTTTTTTTGTAATAATTTAAACAAGGTTTCTCAATAAATTTGTATAATAAAAAACTTGTCACAACAATAATTGGAGTTATTAAAAAAATAGTTAAACAAAATTTTGTAGCAGATAATTTCGATGCTTTTTCAATACCAAAATAAAAATAAAAAACGATAAAAATGATTGTACCGTGAATTAAATAAGTACTGTAAGAAATTTCACTTAATAATTTTAAAGTAGAACTTTTAAGAATTCCGAAAACAGTATTACCTAGGGCAATTAAGTTGAAAATAAGAATAATTAAAAGTTTGCAACTATAATTATTTGAAGTATCAAAAAACAGAATTAATGCTAAACAGAATAAAAGTAGTACACTAAAAAACTTGGAGGTAAAATTTATTTTCTTTGGACTGTATTTAATTAAAAAAGGAGATATTATACCTCCTGCAAAGGATAATAAATGATGTTGATTTATTTTTTTAAAGTAAAAAAAAGCAATTACAAAAAGAATACAGATTATCAAGTAGAATGTTGAAATCCTTTTTTTTAGAATAAAAAGTGAAATAATAGGCAAGCTAAAATAAAAAAGCCATTCGTAGGGTAATGACCAACAAATACCTGCGTTTATTATATTTGTGAATAAAAAACCGTTTATTTTAGGGCTACCTGCAATGGTAAAAGTTCCCCAGCAAAAAATTTCTTTTATAAGTTCAGTTAAAGTCACTTCTAATTCCCAATTGCTTATTGTGAATATAATTATCACTAATATTAAAATTGAAACAAGATATATTGGGACTAATCTAAAAAATCTTGAAATAAAAAAATCATTCCAATTAAATTTTTTGTCATTTGTATTGAGCAATTTTGTTAAAAATAAAAATGAAGTAATCATGAAAAATAACGAAACACTTGTTTCTCCTAATTGGGTATATAAATTAGATTTAGGAGCAGTCCAAATTTTAATTTGTAAATATTGAAACCAAATAGAAGAGTGATGAATGAAAACTCCTAATGCAAGTAATCCACGTATGCCATCTATAGTTTCATATCTTGAATTATCATTTTTGATTTTATATTTTAAATTTATTAAATATGCTGTCACAAAAGCAATAAAATAAATTATAATAGCAAAAATTGGATTTAAAGGATTCATTTCGGTATTTTATTCAAAAACTTAACAAAGCATCGTCAGTAATTTGATAGATATCAAAAATAGTATTTTTTGTTTAAAACCTACTTAATTTTAAAATAACTTTTTAGTTCAAGTAGCTTTTGATATTTGAGATAAGGTACTAAAAAGTGATTAATTTTTTAGTCAATTTGTTTTAGGTTGTGAAATTCGAAAATTATTTTAAACTATACATTTTATTAACTTTGAAGCCTTTCTTACACGTTCAATAACTTCTTCAATTGAAGTTTCCAATGTATCATTTACCAAAACTATTCCCATTCTTCTGTATGGTTTAGAAGTTGGTTTCCCGAAAATTCTAAAATCGGTTTTAGGCAATCCAGCAACTTTTTCTAATCCATTATAAGTTGGATTATCTGAATTTTCAGAAGCTAAAATCACAGCACTTGCACCATTTTTTTCTAATACAATTTCAAAAATGGGTAAACTTAAAATGGCGCGTAAATGCAATTCAAATTCGTTAAAATTTTGAGTACTTGCCAAGGTTACCATTCCTGTATCGTGTGGTCTTGGTGATAATTCTGAAAAATAAACACCTTCATCAGTCAAGAAAAACTCAACACCAAAAAGTCCTGCGCCACCAAGTACTTCAGTAACTTTTTGAGCCATTTTTTGCGCTTCTAATAAATCTTTATCAGAAATACTTGCTGGTTGCCAACTCTCTCGATAATCGCCTCGTTCTTGTCGGTGACCAATTGGTGCACAAAAAAGTGTAGGACTATAATTTTGGGTAACAGTCAATAATGTGATTTCGGAGTTGAATTTTACAAATGCTTCAACAATAACTTCTACAACATCGCCACGCGAGCCTTCAACTGCATAATTCCAAGCTTTTTCTATATCAGATTCAATTTTTATTGTCGATTGACCTTTTCCAGATGACGACATTAGTGGTTTTACAACGCAAGGCATTCCAACTTCGGCAACAGCATTTTGCAATTCTTCGGCAGTTGTTGCATAGCGATAATTGGCAGTTTTTAATCCGAGTTCTTTAGAAGCCAAATCGCGAATGGCCTTTCTATTCATAGTATAATTGGCCGCTTTTGCAGATGGAACAACAGTTATTCCTTGTTTTTCGTAATCGTAAAAACGTTCAGTGCGAATGGCCTCAATTTCGGGAACTATAAAATCAGGTTGGTGTTTAGCAACAATTTTGTCTAACTCATCTCCATCAAGCATATTGATTACTTCAAATTGGTGTGCTACTTGCATTGCAGGAGCGTTTTTATAACTATCTACAGCAATAATGGTTTGACCAATGCGTTGTGCAGCAATTGCAAATTCTTTGCCTAATTCGCCTGAACCTAATAATAGTATTTTTGCCATTTTATATTTTTAAAAAACCATTAAGATTTTAAAAAAAATTAAGAGTAAAACTTAATGAACCTTAATGCCTTAATGGTTTAATTTAATCCGTATGTTTTTTATGCCAGCGCTTCTTTAATACGTTTCATTGCTTCAGCTAATAATTCTTCGCTAGTTGCATACGAAAAACGGATACAATTTCCATTTCCAAAAGCATCACCAGTTACAGTTGCAACATTAGCTTCGGATAGTAAATACATCGAGAAATCATCAGCATTTTTTATTAATGTGCCACGTAATGTTTTTCCAAAAAAAGAAGATACATCAGGAAAAACATAAAAAGCACCTTCTGGGACATTTATTTTTAAACCCGGAATTTCTCTAATTAAGCCTACAACCAAATCACGACGGCTATGAAAAGCATTGACCATATATTTCAAAACTTTTGGATCAGCATCGACTGCAGTAATTGTTGCTCTTTGTGCAATAGAATTAGCTCCAGAAGTAACTTGACCTTGCATTTTGGTACAAGCTTTGGCAATAAATTCGGGTGCGCCAATGTATCCTATTCGCCAACCAGTCATTGCAAAAGCTTTTGCAACTCCGTTTACAGTTATTGTTCTATCAAACATTCCTGGAATAGATGCTATGCTGCAAAAAGTTCCAGAAAAATTAATATGTTCATAGATTTCATCAGCAACAATAAATATTTTTGGATGTTTTTCTAACACTTTTGCCAAAGCTGTAAATTCTTCACGACTATACACTGAACCACTAGGGTTGCAAGGAGAACTGTACCAAATCATTTTGGTTTTGGGTGTAATTGCTGCTTCAAGTTGAGCGGCAGTCATTTTAAAATCGTCTTCTATTGTTGTTGGAACTTCAACAGGAATTCCACCAGACATTTTGATAATTTCTGAATAAGAAACCCAAAATGGCGCAGGTAGAATTACTTCGTCACCATCATTCAACATACATTGTGCAACGTTATATAGCGATTGTTTTGCACCTGTTGAGACTACAATATTTGAGGGTTTATAATCTAAATTATTATCACGTTTAAATTTTCTGCAAATGGCAACTTTTAACTCCATATACCCATCAACTGGTGAATAGGTTGAGTAGTTTTCGTCAATAGCTTTTTTAGCAGCATCTTTAATAAAATCTGGAGTATTAAAATCTGGTTCGCCCAGACTCAAACTTATAATATCTTTTCCTTGTGCTTTTAATTCTCTTGCTAATGCTGCCATTGCAAGGGTTTGTGATGTTGATAAATTATTAATTCTATCTGATAATAAATGTTCCATAAATTGTAGTTGGTTGTATTGAATTGATGTAAATAAAAAAAGACGTACAAAAATACGTCTTTTATCATTAAAAATTTATGCCGAAAGCAAAGGTTCTTGTCCTAATTCTTTCAAATGCTTAAAATGAGCAATAACGGCACTTGTCATAGTTTTGTACTCGTGGTATGGTAAATTGCATTCTTCAGCAGTTTCTTTTACAAATTTTGCAATTTTACCATAATGAATATGACTAATATTAGGATAAAGATGGTGTTCTATTTGATGGTTCAATCCTCCAGTATACCAATTTACAATCCAGCTTTTTGGTGCAAAATTTACAGTTGTAAACAATTGATGAATTGCCCATGTGTTTTCTATTTCGCCATCTGAATTAGGTTGAGGATTTGTAGTGTCATCAATAATATGTGCCAATTGAAAAACAATACTTAATATTAAACCAGCTGTATAATGCATAGCAAAAAATCCGACAAGAACTTTCCACCAGGTAACTCCCAATATCAT
>JAYTVI010000077.1:0-6349 GCA_043744095.1 Flavobacterium sp. | reverse complement strand
GTTATAAAAATCAATATTCTGAACATGTTGGCGATGCAACTGGACCACTTTTGACAAAAAGCTTCAAAAGTTTTCAGTACAGTGCTCCTATAAGTATTGTTGATCGTACGTCTCAACCAAACAAATTGGCTACTATTTCTACTACTTATCATTTTACTCCTTTTTACATTCCTACAACAAATATTTATAAAGGAACTGTAGTAAGAGCAAAAATTGTTAAAGCTGGTGCTTTAGATAGTAAAGTTGTAAGTAAAACTTATAACGTAACACCACTAGGAGCAAATCGTTTTACTTTGCCAGTACTTTCTTTAAGCATTGACGAAAATAAACTTTTTGATTATAATGATGGTATTAATGTTGCAGGTGTTGATTATGACAATTGGAGAATTGCAAATCCTGGTGAAGAATATCCTACAATAGGAAACGTTGCTAACTTTTTTAGAAGCGGAATGGCTAATGAAAGATTGGTTAATATGACCTATTTTGTAAATGGTGCCGAAGTATTAAACCAAGATGTTGGAATGCGTGTTCACGGTGGTTCATCAAGAGTGGCTCAAAATAGATCATTTACTTTATACGCTCGTTCAGATTATGGAAATAGTGCTATGAATTATAAATATTTTACAGACAGACCTTTTGATAGCTTTACTGGTGTTGTATTGCATAATTCAGGAAACGATTATAACCAATCTTTGTTTAGAGATGCTTTGTGTCATAGTTTGGTAAAATCATTAAATATTGTTACAAAAGGATATCAGCCTACAGTAACGCTTATGAATGGGGAATATTGGGGAATATTAAGCATTAGAGACAAAATAGATGCAGATTTCTTTTCAAGAACTTTGAATATTCCTAAAACACAAATTGACGTATTGGAAGATGGTTATTCTGTAATGGAAGGAGATAATGTTAATTATTTAAATATGATCAGTTATTTGAATAGTAATTCGCTTGCCACTCAAGCCAATTATGATTATATCAAAACTAGATTAGATCCAGAAAATGTTAAGGATTATTTTATCTCAAATATTTTTCTGTCTAATGCAGACTGGCCTTCAAATAACATTGTTTACTGGAGAAAAAAAACAGCAGCATACGAGCCAAATGCTCCTTTTGGACAAGATGGAAGATGGAGATGGTTGTTTCATGATTTAGATGATACTTTCGCCATCGGAAATAGTGAAATTGGACGTAATACGTTAGCAATTGCTACAGATCCTGTTGGAACTCCTTACCCGAATCCACTTTGGGCTACATTGGTTTTAAGAAGAATGTTAGAAAACCCTGGTTTTAAAACAGAATTTATAAATCGTTTTGCAGATTTATTAAACACTTCTTTCCTTTCTTCTAGAATTTTAAACCGTATTGCTGAAATGAAAGCTGTTATAGCGCCAGCTTCATCAGAGCAATTTGCAAGATGGAAAGCACCTTATGATAATGGTGATTGGAATTATTTTCTAGATAATCAAATTAATTTCACCAACCAAAGACCTGCTTTACAAAGAGATCATATTCGTTCTAAATTTGGAATCGCTTCAAATATAAATGTAACCTTGAATGTTTCAAACATCATTCACGGTTATGTAAAAATGAATACTATTGATGTAAAAGTTGGTACTCCTGGTATTGACACAAATCCTTATCCTTGGACAGGAATTTATTTTTCGAATATTCCCGTTACAGTAAAAGCTATTGCTTATCCTGGTTATGTATTTAGCCATTGGAGTGGAGCTTCTACAAGTGTTAATGCCGAAATAACTATTGTTTCTGCTGCAAATTTGAGCCTAACAGCTGTATTCGTGCCCGAAACAATTGCATCTAGTCAACCTATCTATTTCTGGATGTTAAATTCTGCAATTGCAAATAATGTACCATTAGAAACGATTTCTACAACTTATAAAGCAGGAACTGTTGATGGTACTATTCAATTCCAATCGTGTTTGGTTGGTTATCCTTTTACTTCTACAGATGTAAATTGGAGAAAAGCATCTATGGAAAGACGTAATAGTCCTACTGATGTAAATTATATCCCTGAAGCTAATGCAAACATTGCATTTAATCTAAGTGATATGAGAGGTATTCAAATCAAAGAACCGCTAGAAAACGGAAGTTTGAAAAACACTTTGATTTTCAACTTTTCTACTGTTGGAAAAAAAGACATTAAGTTTTCTTTTGCTGCAATAAATGAGTTAACAAATGCTACTGCAATTGCAATAGATTATTCTGTAAATACAGGAACTCCTGTTTGGTTAACAGCAGGATTAACATCTAGTTCTTTTCCTTTAACTGCTACTTATCAGCTGTTTAATGTTAATTTTTCGGCTATAACAACTGCAAACAACAATGCTAATTTTAAAGTAAGATTGAGATTTACTGGTACAAATATGACCGCTGATACTGGTGCAAGAATTACTTTTAATAATTTTGCAGTTCATGGTACTCAAACATCTTTAGCAGTTGAAGAAAATACAGCTTTGAATTTATCTGTATTCCCAAATCCCGTTGCTGATTTTGTAAATATTATTGGTATAAACGAAACTCAAAATGTTACTTTTAAACTGTTTTCTGTAGACGGAAAAGTAATTTATAGTGGAGAAGTTGAAAACAATCAAATCAATTTAAATCACATCTCAAGTGGTATCTATATGCTTCAATTATCATCTGATGAAAAATCAGAAACTATAAAGATAATTAAGAAATAAAATTTTGTAAGATAATTATGAAAAGGGCTGATAGCATTGCTATTAGCCCTTTTTTTTGATTTAAAAAATTCAAATTAAAAAGTGTTGTTCGTCGGTTTTATGAGTTATGTAACGACTATAAATTAAGCTTCAATTTATAAGACTTAATTTTACATTTCTAATCCTTTTTCCTTTATGAAAAATTTTATTTTTGGGGTATTGAGTTTTTTCTCAATCGCATTTTCTAATTTATTATTCTCACAAAATGTTGTCATTAACGAAATGATGGCTTCAAACACTAATTCTATTCAAGACGAAGATAATACATATCAAGATTGGATTGAAATATATAACAATAGTGCCTCATCAATAAACTTAAATGGTTTTGGTCTTACAGATGATGTACTATTGCCATTGAAATGGACTTTCCCAAATGTATCTATTGCCGCTGGACAATATTTAATTATTTGGGCTGATGATAAAAACAAAAGAGTACCCGGAAGTCCTTTGCATACCAATTTTAAAATAAGCGCTACTGGAGAAACTATTTTACTGACTAATGCATCCGGATTTACAATAGATACAATGAATCCTGCATCGTTGCAACCAAATGTGTCGTATGGTCGTTACCCAAATGCTACTGGTCCTTTTGTGTTTTTTGGTACACCTACTCCAAATGCTGTAAATGCTGTTGCGGGATTTTCTGGAGTTTTAAATCCGCCTGTTTTTTCTCAAAACAGTGGCTTTTTTACATCAAATATAAACTTAACTATTTCATCTTCAGATGCTGGAACAACTATTTTATATACTTTAGATGGTTCTGAACCAAATGAGAATAACTTAGGAGGAACAACTTATTCTTATAAAAATCAATACACGCAGTTTCCAGGTCAACCATCTGGACCTCTTTTGAATAACAGTTACCAAACTCTTCAATATTCTGCACCTTTAACTATAGTTGATCGTTCTTCTCAACCAAATGATGTGTCTGCAATGTCATCAACATTTAGTTTTGATCCAACTTACATTCCTTCGAGTCCTGTTTTTAAAGGTACAACTGTTAGAGTAAAAGTAATAAAACCAGGGTTTTTGCCTAGTGCTATAATAACTAAAAATTATTTTATTTCGCCTCAAGGAAGCAGTAAGTTTTCTTTACCCGTTGTTTCTTTAAATTTAAACGAAGACCGTTTTTATGATTATAATACAGGAATTTTTGTAGCTGGAGTTGATTTTGATACTTGGAGAGCTGCAAACCCAAGTGGTTCTGCAAATGCTAGTAAAGCAGGGAATTATTATCGTGAAGTAAATGATGAAAGAGCTGCTCATATGAGTTATTTTGTAAATGGTGTAGAAGTCATTAATCAAGATATTGGGTTAAAAATACGTGGTGGCGTTTCAAGAAGATTTCAAACTAAATCATTAACAGTTTATGCGCGATCAGATTATGGTGATGGAACTTTAGATTATAAGTTTTTTTCAAATTTACCATATACAAGTTACGAAAGACTTACACTCTCTAATTCTGGTGGAGATTATAATAATACTATATTTAGAGATGCCTTTTGTCATGATATTTCAAAGGAGTTATTGCCAGAAAAAGAAGCCTATCAGCCTTCTATTGTTTTTGTAAATGGAGAATATTGGGGAATACTCAATATTCGTGAACGATTTGATGATAACTATTTTAAAAGAGTTTATAATACATCAGCAACAGATTTCTTAGAAAATGACGGTGTTGTAAAAGAAGGAGATGCTACTAATTATAATGCATTGGTAAGTTATTTGAATGCAAATTCATTAGCCAGTCAAGCTAATTTTGATTACATAAAGACACAGGTAGATACTGAAAATGTTACTGATTATTTTATTTCAAACATTTTCTTTTTGAATGAAGATTGGCCAAATAACAATCAGTTTTTCTGGAGAAACAAGATTGCTTCTTACAACCCAACCGCACCTTATGGTTTAGATGGAAGATGGAGATGGATGTTTCATGATATGGACAATACTTTTGGGTTTGTATTTGGAAATATTAATTCAAACAGTCTACAAACTGCTACCACTTTTAATACAAATGCGAATGGATTAAATCCATCTTGGTCAACGTTAGTTTTGCGAAAATTGCTTACAAATGCTACATATAAAAATGATTTTATCAATCGATTTGCAGATTTACTAAATACATCATTCTTATCAAATAAAGTTGTGTCGCGATTATATGCCATGAGAAATGTAGTTTATCCAGAAGTTCCTCTTCATATAACAAGATGGAAAGCACCTGCTGATATTGATGATTATGATTATGCGATTGGGTTTGAGGAAGATTTTGCAAATGCAAGACCTGCTTTTCAAAGAAATCATATTAGAAGCGTCTTTTCTATATCCTCAAATCTCAATGCTACACTAGATGTCTCAAATGCAAATCATGGCTATATAAAAATAAACACAATTAATATTATCGACGGAACACCAGGTATTACAGGAAATCCATATCCGTGGACTGGTATTTATTTTGATAATATTCCTTTAAAACTAAAAGCTATTGCAAAACCTGGCTATTCCTTTAGTAATTGGACTGGTGCTTCAAATAGTACCGATCCAGAAATTACAATTACCCCTACAGGAAATTTCTCTATTACGGCTGTATTTGTTCCAGTATATGTAGAAACAAGTGTACCAATCTATTTTTGGATGATGAACGGAAGTATTGTAAACGGGGCACAATTGACAGAGTTACATTCTACATATGAGGTTATAACACCAGATGCTGAAATTCATTATCAATCTTGTATTCCAGGTTATCCTTTCCCTTCCGGAAATCCTAATTATGGAAAAGGTTCTATGGAAAGAAGAAACAATCCAACAACTTTAAATTATATTCCTACTGCAAACGGAAATCTTGCTTACCCTGCTGATATGAAAGGTATACAAATAAAAGAACCTTTACAAAAAGATGGATTAGAAAATATAATGATTTTTGACTATTCGACAAAAGGATATAAAAAAATTAAATTCTCTTTTGCTGTTGTAAACGAATTAACAAATGCAAGTGCAATATCTTTTGATTATTCTATAAATTCAGGTCCTCCTGTATGGATAACTACTGGTTTATCATCAACATCTTCACCATTATCTTCAACATATCAAATTCAACAAATTGATTTTTCAACTATAACAAGTATTGAAAACAATCCAAATTTTAAAGTTCGTTTTAGATTTACTGGAACTAATATGACAGCTGATCTTGGTAATAGGATTACATTTAATAATATTGCTGTTCATGGTGTAAAAATGCCATTAACATATCCAACTCCAAATGTGTTTGATGTTGGTACCGCAATTACAAATTTAACACCAACAATATCTGAAGCAATAACAAGCTATAGTATATCTCCTGGGCTACCAAGCGGATTGAATTTTAATACTTCTACAGGTGTAATTTCTGGTACACCTTTAGTAAGTTTAATAACAACAACATATTCTATTACAGGAACTAGTGCAACAGGAAACTTCCTTTTTGATGTTGTAATTACAGTAAATAATAATGTATCGGCACCTACTGGTTTAAGTTACAATTCCCCAAATACTTTTACTAAAAATAGTTCTGTTGTTAGTTTATCTCCAACAGTTACTGGAGCTGTTACTTCTTATTCTATAACTCCTAGTTT
>JAYTVI010000076.1:0-6402 GCA_043744095.1 Flavobacterium sp. | reverse complement strand
TATTTATCGTGTAATATTATTTTTCCTTCTTTACAATCTGTAATCAATTGGTCTATTTTTTCTTCTGTCAAATGTTCTTGGTAGAAATCACCCAACTGCATCATTGGGGCATAACCACAAGCTCCAAGACATTCTACTCCACGCACTTCAAAAAGTCCGTCTACTGTTGGTTCGCCAACTTTAACGCCCAATTTAGAACAAGTGTAATCCATTAAGTTTTCTACACCATTCAAACAGCAAGGGGAAGTTTGACAAAATTCAAACATATATTTCCCAATTGGTCTTTGGTTGTACATTGTATAAAAAGTTACTACTTCGTATACTTCAATTGGTTTAATTTTTAATATTTCGGCAACTTTATCTTGTAATTCGATACTCAACCAATCTTGATGAGCATCTTGCACTTCGTGTAAAACAGGAAGTAAAGCTGATTTTATTTTATCTTCTGGATAATGACTGATTAGTTCATTGATTCGAGTCATCAATGCATCAGTTATATTTATTTCTTGTTTATAATGTGTGTGTTCCATAATTTATGCGTCTAATTCTCCAGCAATTACATTTAAACTTGATAAAATAACAATGGCATCAGATAATAATGCACCTTTTATCATTTCTGGATAGGCTTGATAATAAATAAAACAAGGTCTACGGAAGTGTAATCTATAAGGAGTTCTACTTCCATCTGTTACTAAATAAAATCCTAATTCACCATTTCCACCTTCAACAGGATGATATATTTCTGCAACTGGAACAGGTATTTCTCCCATTACAATTTTGAAATGATATATCAATGATTCCATATTGTGATAAACATCTTCTTTTGGAGGCAAATAATAATCTGGTACTTCTGCATGATATTCATTTCCTGCCGGCATTTTTGCTAATGCTTGACGAATGATACTTAGGCTTTCCCAAACTTCGGCATTACGAACACAAAAACGGTCATAAGTGTCGCCAGATTTCCCTACTGGAACAATAAAATCAAAATCTTCATACGAAGAATAAGGTTGTGCAACACGCACATCATAATCTACTCCAGCTGCACGAAGATTCGGACCTGTAAATCCGTAAGCCATTGCTTTTTCTGCAGTTATAGGTCCTACATTTACCGTTCTGTCAATAAAAATTCTATTTCTTTCAAATAGGTTTTCAAATTCTTTCCAAGCAACTGGAAACTCTTCTAAAAAAGTAGCTAATAATTCAAATGCTTTTGGTGACCAATCTCTTTCAAAACCTCCAATTCTCCCCATATTAGTTGTTAAACGAGCACCACAAATTTCTTCGTAGATTTCGTACACTTTTTCTCTAAATTGAAAAACATAAAGAAACCCTGTATAAGCTCCAGTATCAACACCAAGTATTGAATTGCAAATCAAGTGGTCTGTAATTCTAGCCAACTCCATTACAATAACTCTAAGATATTGCGCTCTTTTTGGTACTTCGACACCTAATAATTTTTCTAAAGTCATCCACCAACCCATATTGTTTATAGGAGACGAACAATAATTCATTCTATCAGTAAGAGGTGTAATTTGATAAAAAGGACGGTTTTCAGCAATTTTTTCAAATGCTCTATGAATATAACCTATTGTAGGTTCTGCTTCAAGAATTCGTTCCCCATCCATCAACAAGATATTTTGAAAAATACCGTGAGTAGCTGGGTGTGTTGGACCTAAATTCAGAATAGAATATTCACTTCCATCATCATTTAGATTTTCCTTTATAATTTTAGCATATCGATGCTCTGGCGTTAATAATAGTTCTGACATTTTTTATAATTAATTAAAAATCGAGAATTGATAATTGATAATTATCAACTGTTAATTATGTATTAATTGTTGTTCTTCCAAAGAATCGGTCATCTTTATCTGTACGACCTGAATCTTCCATAGGAAATTCTTTTCGCATCGGAAAAGAGATCATTTCGTCCATATTCAAAATTCTTTTCAATTGAGGATGTCCTGAAAAGCCAATGCCATAAAAATCATACGTTTCTCTTTCCATCCAATTAGTACTTAAGAAAATGTTTGATATGGTTTTGATTTCAGGATTTATTCCATTAAGAAAAGCTTTAATTTTTATTCTTTTATTTTCTATCCAATTGTGTAAATGATATACTATTGCAAACTGCTCGTTCTGGTCATTATCAGGATAATGAATGCCACATAAATCGGTAAGGAAATGAAAATTTAAATCTGGGTCATTTTTTAAAAATAAAATAACTGCGGTATTTATTTCTGGACTCATTTCAAAAGAAAAAATATCACTTTCTTGTTGAAAATGAAACACCTTGTTACCAAAATTTGCAATTAATTTATCTTGAATATCTGTGTTTTCTAATGCCATCTTGATTATTGAATATTATAAGAAGCTAATAATTCTTGGTACTCAGGAGAACTTCTTCTTCTTACAGATTCTGTTCTTACTAGTTCTTGCAATTTCATCACACCATCAACAATTTGTTCTGGTCTAGGAGGACAACCGGGTACATAAACATCAACAGGAATTACTTTGTCTATTCCTTGCAAAACAGAATAAGTATCAAAAATACCTCCAGAAGAGGCACAAGCACCAACGGCAATAACCCAACGAGGTTCTGACATTTGCTCATATACTTGGCGTAAAATTGGCCCCATTTTTTTAGAAATTGTCCCCATTACCATTAGCATATCAGCTTGACGAGGAGAAAAACTAACACGTTCAGAACCAAAACGGGCTAAATCATAATGTGATGCCATTGTTGCCATAAACTCGATTCCGCAACAAGAAGTTGCAAAAGGCAATGGCCATAAAGAATTTGCTCGAGCCAAACCTACTACATCGTTTAGTTTTGTTGCAAAAAAACCTTCTCCAACAACACCTTCTGGTGGTTCAACCATATTTACATCTTTACTCATTTTTTTTATTTTAGAATTAAAAACGAATTTCGCTTAAAATTAAATAATCAACATTAAATTATTTTTATTCCCACTCAAGTGCTTTCTTTTTGATAATGTAGAAAAAACCTACCAAGAGTAAAAGCATAAAAACAACCATTTTAACCATTCCTTCAATGCCTAATTCTTTAAAATTGATTGCCCAAGGATATAAAAATATCACTTCAACATCAAACAGGACAAAAAGAATTGCTACTAAGAAATATTTTACCGAAAAAGGAATACGTGCATTTCCAACAGATTCAATTCCGCTTTCAAAACTTTTTTCTTTGTTAACAGAATTTCTTTTTGGACCAAGTTTACCTGAAATTATAATTGTTCCAACAACAAATCCTACTGCAAGTAGCATTTGCATTACTATGGGAAAATAATCAAATTGATTGGATTGCATAATATTTTTTTTATTTTTATAAATTGTCACAAAGATAAGTTTCAATACTTAATTTGCAACGAAAATATAAAAATTCATTGCAATTCAATCGTTGTAGATTCCTAATTTTTATTGATTATAAATAACAACTTATTTTGATAAATAAAAGTAACTCAAACATTAGGATTTTTATTTAAATTTTTGATAAATTATTCTAGCATATAGCACAAAAAAAACGTTCCGAAATAAATCGGAACGTTAATAAATTCTAGGCTTAAAAATAATCTATATATTTTTAGTCTGCAAGAGCTACTACTTGAGCAGCAACTTTACCTTTTCTTCCTTCTTCTTCTTCGTAACTTACTCTGTCACCTTCGCGAAGTTCTTCCGCTTTGATTCCTGATGCATGAACGAAAATGTCTTTTCCTGTTTCTTCGTCTGTAATGAATCCGTAACCTTTAGATTCATTGAAAAATTTAACTGTACCTGTACGCATTGTAATAGTAATAATAATTTATAATGTTGCAAATGTAAACTTTTATATCATACGAAAACTACTATGGTCTTAAAATTTACAAAAATTATTGATTTTCAAGTATTTCGATAATAAAGTAACAATAATTTAGTTTAAATTGATTTTTATTATAATTCGGTTGATTTTCGTTAATTATACATTTTAAAAATCAGCTTCATAATAATTTATCAACTTATTTATAATTATTATTTCAAATTCAACATAATATGCAATTCCTTCAATTGAGTATTATCAATTACTGACGGTGCATCAATCATCACATCACGACCAGAATTATTTTTTGGGAAAGCAATAAAATCTCTAATAGTTTCTTGTCCGCCCAAAATAGCAACTAATCTATCCAACCCAAACGCCAATCCGCCGTGTGGTGGTGCACCAAACTGAAACGCATCCATCAAGAAACCAAACTGATTACGTGCTTCTTGTTCTGTAAATCCTAAATATTTGAACATTAACTGTTGCGTCGCTTTATCGTGAATTCTTATTGAACCACCACCAATTTCGTTTCCGTTTAATACCATATCATACGCATTTGCACGAACTTTTCCGGGATTTGTAGCTAATAAAACCATATCCTCAGGTTTTGGTGAAGTAAAAGGATGGTGCATTGCGTGCCATCTTCCTGATTCCTCATCTAATTCCAATAAAGGGAAATCGACAACCCATAAAGGTGCAAATTCGTTTGGTTTTCTTAATCCTAAACGTGTAGCCAATTCCATTCTTAATGCAGAAAGTTGGGTTCTCGTTTTATCTGCTGGTCCAGAAAGTACAAAAATCATATCTCCAGCAATAGCACCAGTTGTTTTTGCCCAATTAGACAAGTCGTTATGATCGTAGAATTTATCTACAGATGATTTATAAGTTCCATCTTCATTACATTTTACATAAACCATTCCGCTTGCGCCAACTTGAGGACGTTTTACCCAATCTATCAGTCCATCAATTTCTTTACGGGTATATTCGCCAGCACCAGGAACAGCAATCCCTACAACCAATTCTGCAGCATTAAAAACTGGAAAATCTTTACTTTTTGCTACTTCGTTCAGCTCTCCAAATTCCATCCCGAAACGAATGTCTGGTTTGTCATTTCCGTAGGTTTTTATAGCGTGTTCGTAGGTCATTCTTGGGAATTTTTCAATTTCAATGCCTTTTATTTTTTTGAGTAAATGACGGGTTAAACCTTCAAAAACCTTCAAAATATCTTCTTGTTCTACAAATGCCATTTCGCAATCGATTTGTGTAAATTCTGGTTGTCTATCGGCACGTAAATCTTCGTCACGGAAACATTTTACAATTTGAAAATATTTATCCATTCCGCCAACCATCAATAATTGTTTGAATGTTTGTGGCGATTGTGGTAACGCATAAAATTGACCTTCATTCATTCTACTCGGAACAACGAAATCTCTTGCGCCTTCTGGAGTTGACTTAATTAAATAAGGAGTTTCTACTTCACAAAAGTCTAAATCAGATAAATATTTTCTAACTTCCATTGCTACTTTATGACGAAAAAGCAAGCTGTTTTTTACAGGATTTCTACGAATGTCAAGGTAACGGTATTTCATACGAATATCTTCACCACCATCAGTTTCGTCTTCAATTGTAAAAGGAGGAGTTAAGGAAGCATTTAAAATGGTCATTTCTTTAACCATAATTTCGATTTCGCCTGTTGCAATAGTTGCGTTTTTTGATTCACGCTCAATTACAGTTCCTTTTACTTGAATTACAAATTCTCTACCAAGGGTTTTAGCCATTTCGAAAACCGATTTTTCAGAACGGCTTTCATCAAATAATAATTGCGTAATACCATAACGATCGCGTAAATCAACCCAATTCATGAATCCTTTATCTCTTGATTTTTGAACCCAACCAGCAAGTGTAACTTCTTGATTTATGTTTAAGGCGTTGAGTTCTCCGCAGTTATGACTTCTATACATTGTATTTTTTTTTATTTTTAATATGCTTTTTTATTAATGCAAAATACCTGAAGCCCACTGGGCTTCCTCCTTTTAATTTCAAATGCCACAATTATGACTTCTATACATTGTAATAATTTTTTGCAAAAGTAAAAAACTAAAACCAATTAAGTAAGATAATATTACATTCAAATTATCGTTCATTATTTGTGTTGTCTATATTTGAAACAAATTAATCAAAGATCAAATGAAAAAGTTGCTATTCTTGTTTTTACTTATACAATTTAATGTTGTGTTTTCTCAAAATCAAATAAATTTTAGTGCTGAAATTGCTAATAGAAATGGAGATATACTTTATATCAAAGACAGTCTTAATAAAACAATTAAGGAAATTAAAGTGAATAAAAATGGAATTTTTGAAGCCTCTTTTGAAGTTAAAGAAGGTCTTTATCTTTTTGATGATACTCATGAATTCACAATTTTATTTTTGAAAAATGGTTTCGATTTGAAAATGAAAATGGATGCTTCAAATTTTGATGAAAGTATTGTGTTTTATGGTAAAGGCTCAAAAGAAAATAATTATTTGGCTAGAAAAACATTAACAGATGAAGAATATCAAATAAAAACATCGAGAACAGAAGA
>JAYTVI010000075.1:0-6492 GCA_043744095.1 Flavobacterium sp. | reverse complement strand
GGTTGGTTGAATATATATTCATCTTCGTTATCATTATCAAATGATAATTTTATTTTTGATTTATCTCAATTCTACGGAAAACAATTATTAAGCATCAGTTTATCAATACCGTTGATATATATTGTAATGGCAGTTGATGGTAAATTTTATGAAAAATATTCTACTATCATTTTCGGAATAGCTTTGCTATCACTTGCAGGACTATTTGTTTTTGGAAAAACTATAAAAGGACAAGCCAATTGGTATTCTTTTGGATCTTTTGGATTACAACCTTCAGAATTTGCTAAAGCTGCTACAGCACTAGCTTTGGCAAAATATTTGAGCGATGTTCAAGTTAATTTAAAAGATGTAAACAGACAAATTCAGGCTTTAGGAATTATCTTTTTACCAATTCTATTAATTGTTCCACACGATCCTGGAAGCGCATTAATATATACGATGTTTATTTTTGTATTGTATCGAGAAGGATTACCATCTTGGTATCTTTGGACAGGATTTATTGCGATAATATTGTTTGTGTTAAGTCTTGTTTTTGAGCCTTGGGCAGTAATATTAATGGCATTATCAGTAATTTCGTTGGTTCATTTTAGAAGTAGAATAGTAGACCGAAATATTCTAGCAAGCGCTATAGTTTTGGTACTTGTTTCGGGGTTTGTTTTTTCTGTAGATTATGTTTTTGATAATATTTTTAAACAACACCATCGTGATCGTTTCAATATCTTATTAGGAAAAGAAGTTGATATGAAAGGAATTGGCTATAATACCAATCAATCAGAAATTGCTATAGGTTCTGGAGGTTGGTTCGGTAAAGGATTTCTTGAAGGAACACAAACAAAAGGAGGTTTTGTACCAGAACAACACACCGATTATATTTTTACAACAGTTGGAGAAGAATGGGGTTTTTTTGGTTCTTTGGTTGTAATAGCTTTATTTGTAATATTAATTTTTAGAGTAATTTATCTTGCCGAAAGACAAAAAACAAAATTTAGTCGTGTCTATGGGTATTGTGTTGCTTCTATATTATTTATACATTTTTTTGTAAATATCGCTATGGTTGCAGGAGTTTTTCCAACTATTGGTATTCCACTACCCTTCTTTTCTTATGGTGGTTCTGGGCTTTGGGGTTTTACTATTTTGTTGTTTATTTTTTTAAAAATGGATGCCAACAAAGTAAATGAGTGGTAGACGATTTAGAAACTCCAACCTTTATAATCGCTACTTTTTTCTAACTGATTTTCAATTGCATCGTCTAGTTTTGGAAAGAAATCGATACCAGTCATTTGTTCTAACTTATCAACCGAAACAACAAATTCATACAAAGGATTTTCACTTTCTTGATGAGGAACCAAGAAAGCAATCATTTTAGATTTTCCGCTTGAAACATTGAGCAAAACTTTATAAAAATAATCAGGAACAGCTACGTTTTCCTTACCAATAGTTTTTAATTTTTTTGTCAAAACACCTCCAGTTACTACATATATCCCATCATATTTTGTAGCCCAATAACGCACTTTTTGCTCCAACCTATTCCAAACTCCATCGTTAAAATGATGTATTTGAGGCGAAATATTTGATGTTAAAAAAGTGTCGTCATATGCATTTTTAGAAAAAGTCATATCTCCAGCTGGACATAAATGACCTTTGTCATATCCCGAATTTTTGTAGTTTCTCCAATCTGCAGATTGTGTTTTTACTTTAGTATCTTGAATAAAAAAAGGTCTATCAAAATGATTATTGCTATTATTTGGTTTCAAATAATAAGCAACCCATTCTGCCTCTTCAAATTCTTCTTTATAAGAAAGGGTATAATAATCATGTTTGATAATCTGATTTGATGTAGAAGTTGGTAAAAAATCTAAACTAGAAGAGTTTACATTTGATTGTATTCCAATCTCATTAGTTGTCTCAACAGCTTGATTGTTGCTTGATTTTTGGTTGTTTTTATAAAAAAAAACAATCACAATTGTAACGATTATTACTAAAGAAAGGATAAGTTTATTATTTTTCATGAATTTTATAAAAAATAGGGTACATATTTATTAATTTTGTAAAGATATAAACTACAGGCAATAAAGCTTTAAAATCTAAAACTTAATATTATGAAATCTAAATTCTTTTTAACAATTTTTTTATTTGCATTCTCGCAAATATTTTATTCCCAAGAAATAAAAAACGACAGCCTTAATAAAGTTACTGCTATAAATTTAGAACAACAAAAAACAGATTTAGAAGCAAAAAAGGCAATTGAAGACAAGTTAAAAGCAGAAAAAAAAGCACTCAAAGAAGCTGAAAAAGTTGAGAAAGAGCAAAAACAATTTGAAAAAGAGCAAAAACAATTTGAAAACAAACAAAACAAGATTGCTACAGCAGAAAAAAACTTACTAAAAAGTAAAGATAAACTTTCAAATGCTCAAAAAGAATTATCAAAAAACACAGCAAAATTTACTGAGAAAAAAGCAAAAGGAAAACTCACTCCTGTTGAAATAGAAAAAGAAAATATTAAAATAAGTAAATTACAAATCAAGATAAAAGAACTTGAAGAGGATATTGTAAAAAACGAAAAAAAATTAAATAAATTGAGATAAATTCAATTTTGAAATAATAAAAAAGCTCCTGAAAGTTATACTTCAGGAGCTTTTTTTATGAAATTTAAATTATTAAGATTTAACAATCTTATCTTTTTTTATCTTGTTTGCCAAGTTTTTTTTGACTTCGACTTTAGGTTGCAAATCATCTAGGATGTTTATAGCTTCTTCTACATAGATATCTTTAGATAAACTTTCGTGCCACACATCTCTTTTGTCTTTTAGATTTGTATCGGTTTTCATTGCCTCAACTTCATTTTGCAAAGAACTGAATTTTAAAGAATTTTTATAATCAGCTATCGATTTATATTTTTTGGCTGTTTGTTCAATAGCAGCTTGTTCTTTCTTAAACTGATCTATATTTAAACTAAAAACACTCTCTTTATTTCTGTCGTCAATCCATTTTGCATTTTCATCAATTAATTTGAATTTTGTATTTTCAGCAATTCGCTTTTTACTATTTTCAATAGCTGCATCAAAGTTGTTTTGTTTGTCCCAAAATTTAAATTCTGCTGGGTCTATTTTATCAAATGGCATTGCATTATCAATATCTCTTTCACCCATTTTTAGATAAGCATAACGATCTGGAATTGCAACATCACTACTTACGCCTTCTAATTGAGTTGAACCTCCATTAATTCTATAAAACTTTTGTGTTGTCGTTTTCAATGCTCCTAAATCACCTGATGTACTACCGCGAACAAATTGATTCAAATCAATCACGTTTTGAACTGTTCCTTTGCCATATGATTGTTTGCTTCCAATAATAATTCCTCTTCTATAATCTTGTATTGCTGCGGCTAAAATTTCTGATGCCGATGCCGAAAAACTATTTTGCATGATTACTAATGGTCCATCCCATTTTACACTCTTGTCTTTGTCAGATAAAACTTCTTTGTTTCTACCAGCAGATTTAATTTGAACAATTGGACCTTCTTCGATAAACAATCCTGCAATATCAACAACAGTTTTTAGCGAACCACCACCATTGTCACGAACATCCATAATAATCCCTTTTACACCAGCTTGTTTCAATCGCTCTACTTCTATGGCTACATCTTTTCCTGCGTCACGGCTATCATTATTTTCAAAATCAATATAAAATTTTGGCAAATATATAATTCCGTATTTCAAACCATTTTTCTCAACTATACTAGATTTTGCATAGGTTTCTTCTATCTCTACAATATCTCTAGTAATAGCTATTATTTTAATTGTTCCATCTACTTTCTTAACAGTCAAGCGCACTTCTGAACCTTTTGGTCCTTTTATTTTTTTTACAACTTCGTCAAGATGCATTCCAACTACATCTACTGGTTCTAAACTTCCTTGAGCAACTTTAAGAATGATATCTCCTGTTTCTAATTCTTTCCCTCTCCAAGCTGGACCACCAGAAATAAGTTCAGATATTTCAGTATAATCATTTTTCTTTTGCAATCTAGCGCCAATCCCTTCTAGTTTTCCGCTCATACTCACATCAAAACGTTCTTTTTCGTCTGGTGCAAAATAATTAGTATGTGGGTCAAAACGAGTTGCAATAGCATTTACATAAACAGAAAACCAATCATTTTGGTCTAAATCATTTATAAAATCAAAATAATCATTCAATGATTTTAAAGAACTATCTCTAGTTTCTTTTTCTAATTCAGCATATGTTTTGATAACAACATCTTGTTTTTCGGCTGGTTTTTTGTCTGTAACAGGTTTTTTAGTATCTACAACACCATTTTTTAAATCTTCTTGCATTTTTAATTTATCTGTCAATGCAGATAGTGTAGATAATTTAATTTGTTTACGCCATTTTTCTTTCAAATCTTCTGTAGATTGGGCATAAGGTAATTTTTCGTAATCAGTATTAAAATTTTCTGAAACCGAATAATCAAAAGGTTTGTCTAGAATTTCTTTATAAAAAAGTTTACTTTCCTCGATTCTTTTTTCTAAACGATCATAAGTTAAATTAAAGAACGATAAATCTTTATTTTTTATTTGATCATCTAATTGAGTTTCAAATTTTGCAAATTGATCAATATCAGATTGTAGAAAAAATCTTTTTGAAGGATCTAATGCTTCAATATAGTCTTTATATACACCAACTGAAAATTTGTCGTCTATAGCTGCAGGATCATAATGTCCGCGTTCTATAACAAAAACCAATAGTTCAAGCAACATTTTATCCTTCTCAGGATCATTTTTTTGCTTTGGAATAAAACTCCAAAGTCCTACTGATAGTGCAAGTACGACTAGTACTATTTTATAATTCCTTTTCATATATGAGATTATAAGATTCATTAATTTTTAATCAAAAGTATATAAAAAATTGTGCCAAGTTTAATTTGATTGGCTAATCTTTTGTTAAAGATGCTAAAATAGTAACTTCCTGCTAAAAATGTTTATTTTTGCAATAATATTTAAAACATGGAAAAACCTTTACTACTCATTACCAATGATGATGGCATTACTGCGCCAGGAATACGTGCTTTAATAGAAGTTATGGCAGAGATTGGCGATGTAATTGTTGTTGCGCCAGACAAGCCTCAAAGCGCAATGGGACATGCAATAACAATTAACAGCACTTTATATTTGAATAAAGTTACAGCAGAAAATGCGTCAATTACTGAATATACTTGCTCCGGAACTCCAGTAGATTGTGTAAAATTGGCAGTTAATGAAATTCTAAAAAGAAAACCAGACTTATGTGTATCTGGCATTAACCACGGTTCTAATTCATCAATAAACGTGATATATTCTGGAACAATGAGTGCCGCAGTTGAAGCTGGAATTGAAGGAATTCCTGCTATTGGGTTTTCATTATTGGATTATGATTGGAATGCAGATTTTGAACCTGTAAAATCATTTGTTAAAAAAATAGTAAAAGCGACTCTTACAAAAGGTTTGCAAGAAGGTGTGGTTTTGAATGTTAATTTTCCGAAATTAAAAGAAAATGAAATTAAAGGCATCAAAATTTGTCGTCAAGCTAAAGCTATGTGGGAAGAAAAATTTGACAAAAGACAAACACCTTTCGGAAAAAATTATTATTGGCTTACTGGTCAATTTGTTAATCAAGACAAAGGAGAAGATACAGATGAATGGGCTTTAGAAAACGGATATGTTTCTGTAGTACCTGTACAATTTGATTTGACTGCTCATCATTTGATACAACATCTCAATACTTGGGATTTATAAAATTTAATTTATACCCTTATGACAAAAAATAAAATAGCTATTGACATGATAATTGGCATATTTATAAGTCTTTTAGCGACCGCAATTGGTAGCTATATTTTTATAGAAAAGTATACTGGATACCATTTTATTGACGGTATTCAAGTATTTAAATCTCAAGGATTATTAGGCAAAATAATAACTTTGGGTGCAATTTTAAATTTGATATCTTTTTTTATTTTATTAAAATTAAATCAAGAAGCAATGGCTCGTGGTGTTGTATTTGGCACTATTGTATTGACCATAATTACATTATTTGTATAAATATGAAATACTACATTATTGCTGGAGAAGCATCTGGAGATTTGCATGGTTCCAATTTAATGAAAGCATTATATCAACAAGATACAAATGCAGACATTCGGTTTTGGGGTGGTGATTTAATGCAAAAAACGGGAGGAACTCTAGTAAAACATTATCGCGAACTTGCATTTATGGGGTTTATTGAAGTTGTTTTTAATCTAAAAACCATTTTTAACAACATCATATTCTGCAAAAAAGATATTGAAAAATTTCAACCAAATGTCATAATTTTTATTGATTACCCAGGATTTAATATGCGTATTGCAAAATGGGCAAAACAAAATAAAATTCCTACTCATTACTATATTTCGCCTCAAATTTGGGCATGGAAAGAAAATAGAATAAAAGATATAAAGCGTGATTTTGATAAATTATATGTTAT
>JAYTVI010000074.1:0-6493 GCA_043744095.1 Flavobacterium sp. | reverse complement strand
GTTCGAGTTGCATATCCGCCTTGATAATCTAATAAATTATGGGAAGTATTACCTTGATAGTGTTCCCAGAAATATAAAGTTCCTGTGATTGAATTACTATTGTTTTTTATAAATTCATTAGCATCTATTGCAGATGGATATGGATTTCCGCAAAGATTTAGATTACCAGGAAGTATAGGTACTAATATTTCGCCATTGTTTGGTTTTCCTATAAAAGTGTAATTTTGATAATAACCTTCTGCATCACTACCTTTAAGAGTAAAACCTTCTCCAGGATGTAATGTACCATTTGGTCCTAAAGCTGACCAGTTAGCAAAGCCAAAACTTAGATTTTGATATTTAAAAATCCAATAACTACTCAATGTTATAGGTGTAGTTGCAATTCCGTCATAACCGGAATACCAATTTATGTTTAATGGATTTGTAGAATTTGTTCCATCTTTCATTACGCTATCCACAGTAAGTACTTTATTGATGTTAGCATCAAAGTTTGAAAAAACAGGAGAAGACCAATAATTGTAACTGTATTTGTTGGTCTGACCTTTTTGATCTCTTTCTATTGTACCGGTACTAGTTTGATCAAAATCAGAATTTAAATTTTGAATCAGTTGTGAAGCATCAACCAAATCAATTTTTCCAGAAATTTTTAAGTAATGTGATATTTCAAGTTTTGTATTATTCTTAACACTCAATGTATTATTATCAATTAACAATCCTAAAAGTGTTTTGTTGCCTTTAGATTCAACATTGTTTTTTATTTTTACAATATTCCAGTTAATCGGAGTTGTGTTGTCAACTATAGAAATGCTATTTGGTAATGATTGAAATGATCCGTTTTGCCAAGTGTTTGCGTTTGTCCATAATCCATTTGTATTTGTATTGTACGGAATTGGCGCTGTTTGATTAACAATACTCAATTTTCCGTTGTATACAATTCCGTAATTATCATTGTTAGAGTTATCTTCAATAGTATTTCCAACTAATAAATTCATATTATAATAAGCTATAAGACTATTCCAATTTAATGTGTTAATATCATTTTTTGAAATTGTCGAAGGAATAATTGTCCCAGAAGTAGTAGTTCCTTCAGCTTTTATTTCTTGATTCATAATATATTGAATCTGATTTTGATTTAAAGAGATATTCCATAATCTAAACTCATCAATATCACCTTTAAAAAAATTGCTCTGACTATTTGTTGAATTATATTGAGCACCAATGCAAAAGTTGTCTTGTATAACATTTGGGTTTGTATTAATTGAAGTGGTTGAGTCTAAAACGCCATCGATATAAATTGTAAGATTCGTGTTCCCATAAGTTACGGCTATGTTTCTCCAAATAGAATTAGTAATTGTTGTATTTGAAGTCAAACCATATTGAACTCCATTTACAAACCATATCATCATTACTTTGTTGTTATTATTTAATTTAAGTTGATATCCATTTGAGGTATTTCCTTTGCTTGCAATTATTTTATCAGATGATAAGTTGTTAGAACCATTTGGTTTAATCCAAACCATAAAAGTAAAACTGTTATCAAAGTTTTGAGATGAGGTAGTTTTCATAAAATCATCAACACCATCAAATAAAAGCTGCGATTGCGAAAACGAACTTATATAAAACAATAACAACCAAATTTTGGCTGTAGATTTTATAGAATTAAAAGTAATTGTTTTCATCCTTTTTTTTATTTTTCTATCAAGTTTAATTTAAATGTTTTTTAACAATACAAATGTATTCTTTGATTTTTAATTTTCAAAACATTTTATCGATTAAATACATAAAACAACGCTAAAATACTTAAAAATATAAAATAAATACAATAAAACTTACAAAAATATTATTTTTTATACAATAAAAAAGCTCCTCGATTTGAGAAGCTTTTTTGCTTTTTATTTGGAAAAAAAAAGGGTTTTTTTGGGAGATGTTACTTTTAAGTTTAACATCATTTGATATTGCATTTCAAGTAGGTGATGTTATGTTTTTTATTAATTGTGTTTTTGATTTCTTTGACAAATATCATAATAAAAGTATAGTTTAAAATTACATTTCGATAGATAGGAGTTAACTAAAGATGAGTTGTTTTCAAATGACTTTAAAAGGACATCTATAAAAACAAAAAACCTCTCACTAGGAGAGGCTTTTTCACTTCTTTGGGGAAAAAAGGGGGATTAATTAATGATAATTTTTTTGCTAACATCACCATTCGATGTTTGTACTTTTACAATATAAGTACCAGTGCTATAATTGTTTATAGGAATTTTAATTCTGGTTTGATTCTTATTTTCTACATTCCAAGAGTTAAGGGATTGACCAAGAATGTTGAACAAGCTTACACTTTTAACAATTAGATTAGATTTGTTATTATTAACAGTAATCAAATTCTCATTTGTATTATAGGTTACCGCAATATTGTTGCTAGGATCAAAACTAGTTGTGCCAAGAGCTGGATTTGTAAATCGCATTGAGAAACGATCGTTGAAAGTTCCAGCAGGAAGATTCACTTCAAACTGTTCATTACGTATACTGTGATACAATCCAGTTTCGTTATCATAAATATAAATTTCTTGGTTATCATCAAAGTTTTGAGTCGAATTGATAAGGAATTTGATGTTACCTTCGGTAGCAGTTTTTATCCCAATTGGATAAACACTAGCTGTGTTAAAATACCCTTCACCTTCAATAACAAGCTTAGTAGTTCCGTTTAAGAAATACATATCTGTAGGTTGGGTGTCTAAATGAACCGCATCATATCCAGGATCAATAGCACTTGTTGCTTTATCGTTTGCAAAACCAAGGACCGCTTCTCTGTGGTAATTGTTAGCAGAATTGTATCCCAATCTAATGATTGCAAAGTTGTCCTCAATTACAGGAGTAGTAACTTCAGCATTATTTGAGTTTACATCAACAATTGGAGCGATATTGTTATTTCTAAACATTACACTAGATGCAACATCATCTTCTTTTTTGAAATTTCTTTGACTATTGTCAAAAGTTATCGTTCCGCCAGTTGCGCTTCCATATACCATAAAACCTTGTCCTACAGGAATGTATCTATTAGGATATCTGTTACTTGAACCTAAACCGCTTACCCCAGCAGGAGAAATAGGCTTGGCACTTGCCAGTAAATTGTAAGTTGCATAACCACCTTGATAATCTGCAAGAATATGAGTTGTATTAGTCGTAAAATGTTCCCATAAATAAATGGTACCAGTAGTAGAACTAAGATTGGCATTAATAAAATCATTAGCATCAAGAGCAGAAGGGTAAGGGTTTCCGCAAAGATTCAAGTTGTTGGAAGCAATAGGAAGAGTAATAGTTCCGTTATTAGGTTTACCAACAAAAGTATAATTTTGTGTACCACCTTCTGCATCACTACCTTTCATTGTATATCCTTGACCAGAAAGCAGACTACCGTTTTGACCCACAGCCGACCAGTTTGCATAAGCAGGAGTTTGGTTTTGGAATTTATAAATCCAAGCCGAACATAAAGAGATAGGACTTGTAGCTGCACTGTTGTAACCCGCAATCCAATTGATGTTTTGTGGAGTAGCAGTTGTGCCATCTTTCATCATACCATTAACTGTATAAGCATTATTATTGCTAGTAGTACTCAAAGCACCTACTGGCGATGACCAATAATTGTAATTAAATTTATTAGATTGTCCTTTTTGATCTCTTTCTATTGAACCAGCACTAGCAACATCAAGGTCGCTATTAATGCCTTGTACTAATTGTGATTTTCCAGCTAAATCAATTTTACCATCAAGTTTAAGATACCAGTTGTTTTCAAGATTAGTATCATTGTTCATTGTTACAGTAACACTAGGGTCTACAATCATACCCAAATCGATATTGTTAGCAGTTTCAGTAATGTTATGTTTTACTTGCACGATAGACCAATCATAATCTGTAACATCCTGTCCACGTACCTCATTTGTTGGGCTGTTTACAGCAGTTGCAAAAGTTCCTGTTCTCTCAGAAACAAAAGGCATTGGCGCTTGTTGTACTTTGATAAATTTGTTATTATATATTTTCATACCCGTACCAGTATCAATACCAGAGGTAGTAAAATCATCAATAATATCATTTTTATAAGCATCCATACGGTAATAGCGAATTAAATTGACAAAAGGCAAAGATTCAATATCTTTAGGGACAATAGTTCCACGTACTTGACCACTTGTGTTTTGAATTTCTTGATGTACCATACGTTGCAATTGAGTTGCAGTAAGTGCTACGTTGAAAATACGTACTTCATCGATTTTACCTTTGAAGAAATTGGTACTTGTAGAAGCACTACGTCCTATTGTAAGTAAGGATGCATCTGAAGATATACTTGCACCAACAGCAATATTAAGCACTTCATTACCATTTAAATATAATTTTAGACGACCACCACCAAGAACAGCAGCTACGTGATACCATTGAGCAGTATTTAGTGCAACAGTAGTGTAAGGAATAGCACTACTATTCATAAATATTTCAAGATTTCTAGAACTATTAATTCTAATATTAAATCTATCTTGACCAGCAATGATACCA
This sequence comes from Flavobacterium sp., assembly GCA_043744095.1. Classification (GTDB taxonomy): domain Bacteria; phylum Bacteroidota; class Bacteroidia; order Flavobacteriales; family Flavobacteriaceae; genus Flavobacterium. The sequence continues at coordinate 1,948 of JAYTVI010000074.1, read as the reverse complement.
GTTGAAGCGAATCCACTATTAAGATTTATCCAAGCCATTAATGAAGCATTAGCTAAACCACCAAGTACAGCAGTTCCTTGACCATAATCGTTACGACCATCAAAATCTAAATATAGTTTGCGGTCTAAATCACGTGGCGAACCAAAAAAGGCAGTGTTTGTATCAAAAGCATCAAGAATTCCGTCTGTATCAATATCGGCTGTTCCATCAATAATACCATTATTATTAGCATCTAAATTTGCAAATAATGTAGTAGAAATATCGTAAATTCCAGCAGTGAGTGAAATCAATTTTAAATAATCTGGGTTGCCAGCTCCAAGCGTATTTGTTGGTAGTGCTTTTCCTGTATTTCCAAATCCTACAAAAGAATCAAAAGCATCAAGGATACCATCACCATCAGTATCTAAACCGTCGCCTTTTCCGTCACAATTAATGTCTCCATCACCATTATAAAGTCCAGCTTCATCAACATCAAACAACACATCATTATCAGAATCTAAATCAAGATAATTTGGTTTTGCATCTCCATCAAAATTAGCTGGTGAATTTGTTGCATAAAATGTTTGAGAAGCATCATTCCAACCATTTCCGTTTGCATCTGTCCAAAGTGTCAAATCAAAAGTGTCTTTTCCATTACTTAACGCAGCAAATTGACCTTCTTCTATAATATCTCCAATTCCATCATTATCAGAATCTAAGTCAAGAGAGTTTATTATTCCATCTCCATCAGTATCTGTTATTCCTTCTGTTGTATCAGAAATACCATCATTGTCATCATCAAAATCGATATTGTCAGTTATTCCATCACCATCGGTATCAGGATATATAAGAGTAGCTACAACTGGAACTCTTGTAGAAGTACAAGTACCGCTAACGCTTTCTACATAATATGTTGTGGTTAGTAATAATGAAGGTGTTGTAAAACTTGTTCCAGTACCTAAAGCACTTCCGCCAGATGCATTTGCATACCAAGAAATAGTACCTGTAGATGCTGTTGCGCCAAGTGTTACTGTTCCTGCACCGTTTCTAGACCCTCCAGTGGTAGATGTAATAGTAGGCACTATAGGAGTAACTGTTACTGTTGTAGGATCTGTCAGTGTTAATGTACCTCCACCACATAAAGCATATTCTACTTTTGCAGTATATGTTGTAGTTGTAGTTGGACAAACATTGATGTTTGCTGTATTACCAACTACTGGACCAGAAGTTCCAGAACCTTGATACCAAGTGATTGTTGTAATTGAAGCACCAGAAGGCAAAAATCTCCAAGCTTCATTAGTAGTTGTCCAATCTGGACTTAAAGTATTTCTATTTGGGGCTACAACTCCAGCAGAACCTGTTGCATTTTGAATACCAACTAGGGCATTACCTCCGTTCCAAGTAGAACATACTTTTTTATCTTTAATGTATACTTCTATAATATTTGTATTTTCATACAAAACGACCATACCTGTATAGGTTAAATTATTACAAGTAGTTGAATACATAGGGACATCTGCCCAAGATATTACCATAGCTCTACAACCACCAGTTAAGTTGACAAGTTCCCAACCAATTTCACCATTAATACTTGGATCAATATCGTGATATACTCCAAATATTGAATTTAAAAATAAAGTAGCACTAGGTAAGTTGTTTGCAAATGACCATTGAGAAAAACCTCCTGGCGGATTGTTTACTTGATCAAAACTTATAGCACCGTTTGAACTAATGATAAAGTTACTGTAAGTGTTACCATAATAACAAAAATTAAAAGGCATACTCACTGATTGAGACCAAACATCATCGACATCAACACTCACTGAATTTTTTAAACAAGTATATTGATATGGTGGTAAATAAGGTATAGATTGTACTGTATATGTTGTTGTATTTCCTAATTGAAGAAATTTCGCTTCAAGTGTTGAACAAGTAGATGTAGTACAGCTATTAATTGGATTAACATCAG
>JAYTVI010000073.1:0-6522 GCA_043744095.1 Flavobacterium sp. | reverse complement strand
TCTTCAACTTGTTTTTTTTCTTCTTTAAACACAGGAAATTTTATTATATAATTTAAATTTTTTGGATATGATTTGTTTAAAAACTGCAGAAAAATATTCCATTGATATCCTGAAGCTTTTATTAAAGATTGACAATTCGAAATAAATTCTTTTAAAGCAGGATGTTCATTATCTTGAATATTGTTATATTTTCTTTTATATTTTCTTATTGGTTTTTTTGATCTTAAATCTTGAATAACTTCATCACTCTGACGACTAAATACTACTTCATTAATTATTTTCCCAACAACTATAGGGTTTTCTTTCAGGTCTATCCAGTCTAGCTGATTTAGGTAAAATAAGATTTCATAAAAAGAGTCAGGTAAATTTTTCACCCATAAAAAAGCATCATCATTTAGTTTTTCATATAAAAACTGTTGCAAATAGTCTTTGGATTGTTGTTTAAAAAAAACAAATCCTGTTGCCTCATCTATCAATTGAACAACATTTTCAATAGATATTATTTTTAGAATTGATTCTGCATTTTTTGCAAACCGCAATTGATTTATATTTAAATAACCATCGTTTTTGGCATTAATAATAGTATTACAAATTGAAATAAATAAAAAACAATCGTAATTTTCAACTATATAGTCAGATCCATTTCGATTTTGCATAATGAGAATAGGATTTTGATATTTATTTAAAACATCATCATTGCTAGCTGCAAATTTATCAATGGTTGTCAATAAATCTAGAAGCCAATCTTCAGATTTACCATCATATCCTAATGCTTTTTGAATTCCGTGTTTTGTAAATACTCTTTGATTGTTTTCTAATAGATAGCAAGGTATACTTATAGTTGCTATAATTAGTGGTAATTGTTCTGAGCCAAATGCAACGATTTGTATTTCTGAAGCCATAGTTTATTTTTTCAATAATTGCAACCATTCAGACATAGGGAGTTTTTCTTTTTCTACAATTACATCAATAGCCTGAATTATTTTTATTTCCTTGACTTTTGTAATTTTATTAACTCGAGTTGATTTCTCTTCTTTTATCTCATAATATTTTTTAATTCTTTGTAGCATATACCAAGAAGTTTTTTGGGTTATGCCAAGATCATTTGCCAATTCTACCGAAGAAATCCCCTTTTTATTAACAGTTACAATCCATATTGCTAAAAACCATTTTTGTAATTCAATTTTCGAATTTTGAAAGATTGTCCCAGTTTTTGCATTAAAATATTTGCCAGTATTACTACATCGAAAGCGATTGTTTTTACAAACATAAACTTTTGAAATAGGATTGAACGGACTAATAATTGTTCCGTTCCAACGTAATTTTTCTAAATGATTTAAGCAGGTTTCTTCATCAGGAAAAGCCTTCAAAATTTCTATGGCGCTTTTAAAATCGACGTTTATCATTAGATTTTCGAATAAATATTTAGATTAATTATAATTACACAAAAATATATAAATTTGTGTAATAAAATATATAATTATTAAAAATTATTAACAAAAAACACCATTACCATAATTGAAAATGTAATTCAACGAATATATTTACCGTTCATAAAATAATACTAACATTAAATAGATTTCTATTAACAATGTTAAAAACGAGTGCCTAAAAAATGTAATTTAGCCAACGGTTTTGTTATAAAATCCATGTCTTATTAAAAGATTTGTTTTTTAAAAATAAACTCCCCAAACCTACAGATTAAACATATTTACCCATTTAATGCTTACTAAACCCAATTTAGGAAAGCTGTTAATGAAGTATTCGTATATTATTATAGATGATAACCCAGAAAGTATTCTCAAAACTCAGGCAGTTGTGTCTCGTTTTCAGAACCTTACTTTTATAGCATCAGCTACAAACTATGATGATGGCTTGAATTTAATTCTAGCACACAATCCTACATTAGTGTTTCTTGAAATTGACCCAAAAGACAAAACCAGTAATCTTTCTTTTCAGATTATCAATGAGTTATACCGCTACTTAAGCGTTGTTCCTAAAATTATTATAACTACAAATTCTACAGATTTTGCATACGAAGCAATGAAATATGAGGTGTTAGATTATTTTATCAAACCACTAGAAATAAATTCTCTTCGTAAAACAATATTAAAATTCGAAAAAATAATTTCGGTTTTGCAATCAAAAGAGATTCATTGTATTGATGCTTCAAGTCAAATGTCAATCGAACCTTTGGGCTCAACTTCTGAAGTTGATGTTAAAGAAGAAACTATAAAAAATGAAGATGTCAACGAAATCAAGGTTGTAAATCCGCAAATAGTTGAAACTAATATACAAACAGAACCAATACAAGATATTTCAATAGTTGAAAATGAAGAAGCTAGTAATTTAGAAGAAGAAGCTATTGAAAAACCTACAATTTCCTATGGTATTTCATCAAAAACAGAAGAAAAACCATTAATAATATGTGTGAAATCTTATGGAGATTACCGTTTTATAGAAGCAAAAGACATTTGCTATTTTCAAGCAGACAATAACTCAACCGATATTCATTTGCACAATGGCGAAATGATAACCGCTTTCAAAACTCTTAAACATTTTGAAGGAGTTTTGAAATCCCCTTTTGTTCGCATTCACAACAGTTATATTGTCAATATCGATTATGTTTCTAGAATTCATACCGGAAATGCGGTTTGTTACATAAAGAATACTACAATCAAGTTGCCATTTTCTAAATCTTATAAAGAAAATGTAGATTCTATTATCAATAGTATCACAAATGGCAATTATTTAGAGATTTAACAAAATCCATCTACATTGTATTTGATAGTCATTCACTATCAAAAGATACCATTCTACCACAAAGGCTTTTAAACTCGAGGTGTAACAAGATTTGCTACATACTTTTACTCCGTTGTTCGTGATGAATAACTTTAAATGTAGAAACAAATTAAACAACATATTAAAAGTATCAAATTATGAAAAAAGCAATTTTTACAATCGGATTATTTTCTTTGATGATGGTATTAACTTCTTTTAAGAATCCAGAAATTGGAGGATCAAGAGGTTCTGAGTATAGAATTACTGAAATAGGGGGTTCAAGAGGATCAGAGTATAGAATAACTGAAATCGGAGGATCAAGAGGTTCAGAATACAGAGTAACTGATATTGGAGGATCAAGAGGTTCAGAATACAGAGTTACCGATATTGGTGGTTCAAGAGGATCAGAATATAGAGTTACAGACATTGGTGGATCAAGAGGGTCAGAATATAGATAATTAATAAATTTTTTAAAAAAGGGCTATCAATTGTATTGATAGCCCTTTTTTTATTGGAATGTTTTACTATTTTTGGTAAAATATTTTTAATTGAAAAGTAATTACTACATACTGTTTTTTTCTTTGTTTATTCTAATCGGTTGTTCTAAAAAGAGCGAAGATCAAAATAATACAGTCACTAACCCTAATGACAGCTTATATGTTTATTTAAAATTAATTGAAAACAGAACGCTTTCTGAAGAAAAAACCAAAATAATTACTGATAAAGTTTATGCTATTTTAAATAAAAGCAAAAATGACTCAATAAACCGATCTTATCTTATAAAAGTTATTCAAAGTTATAGCGACATAAATGAGTTTGATAATACAAACAAAGCACTCAAATTATTGTTGAAAAATTCACTTGTAGCAAAAGACAACTTAAATATTGCCAACGCCTATTATTATTATGCAACTAATTTTTTTAATGAAGGAGTTTCTGATAGTTCTTATTTTTATTATCTAAAAGCAGAAAAATTATTTTTAAAGACGAATCAGTATAAGGTTTTAGCTGATATTTATTTAAAAAAATCTAGGATACAAATTGACATCAATGATGTTTCTGGTGCTGAAAAATCAGCCATACAGTCGTTAAAAAATTCTAGAAAAATTAAGGATAAATTAGTCGAATATGACGCATTAACCAATTTAGGGATCGTTTCAAATGAAACTGATAATTTTTATGATGCCATAGATTACCATAATAAAGCTTTAAAAATAGCTGAGGATAATAATTTGAATCCAGAATATTTACTTCTAGAATTATCATTAAACAATATTGGGAATACTTATCTAAAAGCAAAAAAATATAATGACGCTATTTTTTATTTTAAAAAAGCACTGGAGAATAAAAATCTTTTATATCTCAAGCCAAGATTGTACGCTACTTTATTAGATAATGTTGCCTATTCTAAATTTAAAATTAAAGACAAAAAAGAATTACCAGATTTGTTTTTAAAATCTCTCAGAATAAGAGATAGTTTAAAATTAGATTCTTATATTATAGATAGTAAAATACATCTATCAGAATATTATTTTGAAAATAAAGATTCTATTACCGCTCAGAAATATGCTAAAGAAGCTTTTCAAAAAGCTAAATTAACAAAAAGTCCTATTGATGTACTAAGCACTCTAAAACAAATTGCTTTAGTAGAACACAAAAATTCTGCAGAATATTCAAAAGAATATATTAAAATAAGTGACAGTCTGCAACAAGAAGATAGAAAATCTAAAGATCGTTTTGCGAGAATTGCTTTTGAAACAGATGAAATTTTGCAAGAAAAAGGTCAGCTAGAAGAAACGAATAGAAATTATCTGTACTATTTTCTAGGAACAATATGTTTGTTTCTTTTGGTTTTTGTAATACGTACACAACGTGCCAAAAACAGGGAACTTATCTATAAACAACAACAACAACAAGCCAATGAAGAAATCTACAACCTTATGATTTCGCAACAAGCAACTATTGAGGAAAGTAGAGTTCAAGAAAAAAAGAAAATTGCACAAGACTTACATGATGGCGTTTTAGGAAGAATGTTTGGAGTAAGATTAAATCTCGACAGTTTAAACCGTAATCCGAATGAAGAAGCAATAACATTGAGATACACTTACTTAAGTGAACTTAAACAAATTGAGCAAGATATTCGTGAGATATCGCACGATTTGAGCAGAGAGAAAAAAGAGGTTGTAAACAATTTTGTAGCAATTGTACAGAATCTTATTGAAGATCAAGGAAATTTATTCGAACCAACAATAACATTAAGTATTGACGAATCAATACAATGGAATGTTATTGATAACACTTCAAAAATTAATTTGTTTCGTATTCTACAAGAATCCTTACAAAATATTAATAAGTATGCAAAAGCCAAAAACATCAATGTGAGTTTTGAAAAAAACAACGAATCAATATTGTTAAGGATTACAGATGATGGTATTGGTTTTGATGTTGATTCTAAGAAAAAAGGAATCGGTCTACAAAATATGATTGCCAGAACTAAAGAATGTGACGGTTTTATTGAAGTAAAATCAAAAAAAGACAAAGGAACAACCGTTTCAGTTTCTATTCCGATAGAGAGAACCAAATTACAAAGTTAACTACTGATTAAAAGTTACCCTATTTACTTTGAACCATAAAATAAAAAGTATACGTTTGCATAAAACAAACAAGCTCCAAAACAAATTATGGCAATAAAAATAAATATTCTAATAGTCGACGACCATCCCTTTATTATCGAAGGTTATAAAAACGCATTAAACGGTTTTAACTCAAAAGGCAAGTACGAATTTGTAATCACTCAAGCTAAAGATTGCAAAACTGGTTACGAAGCAATTACCGAACAAAGTAGTGAAGAACCCTTTGGACTTTCCTTCTTTGATTTGAGTATGCCTGTTTATGAAGAAAAAGGAATATATTCTGGTGAAGATTTAGCCGTTTTGGTAAGAAATAATATGCCCGAATGTAAAATTATTCTTTTGACAATGCATACCGAATTGTTAAAAATCAATACTATTATCAAAAACGTAAATCCTGATGGATTGGTAATAAAAAATGATTTAACCTATGATGAATTATTACTTGCAATAGATAAAATTCTAAAATCTGAAAATTATTACAGCCAAACCGTAGTACAATTAGTAAGTCAGATAAATAATGACCTTGTAGAAATGGATGCTTTTGATAAACAAATATTATATCACTTATCAAAAGGAATTAAATCTAAAGATATTCCCCAGTTTGTACCTTTATCATCAAATGCTATAGAAAAAAGAAAAGCAAGTATAAAAGCCTCGCTTAACATTGTTGAAGGAAGTGATATAGATTTAGTGAGAGTAGCAAAAGAAAAAGGATTAATTTTAAATTAAGTGTTTGCAATTTATATCATAAATCTCTAATTGTTAGTTCATTTAGAGATTTTTTTTAATTTATTTAATAATAACAATGAAATAAATATTCTACATTTTTATATTTTTTAGTACTTACAGCGCTTTTTGTCAAGAACCATCAATTGCTTGGATGAAAAGATATGGTGGCAATGTAGAAAATTTCTGTAGATCGATTATTCAAACACAAGATGGTGGTTATTTTATTGGTGGTTGGTCTAATTCTCCGATATCTGGTACAAAATCAGAAGGAGTAATTGGGTATAATTATGATTATTGGGTTATCAAAACCAATAGTTTGGGTGATATAGAATGGCAAAAAACCATTGGAGGCGGAAAATCTTTTGCCTTTTCTGAAGAA
>JAYTVI010000072.1:0-6523 GCA_043744095.1 Flavobacterium sp. | reverse complement strand
CCACCCGTATAACGCATGGTCATCTTTCCTTGACTATTTCTACCTCCAGAGTTTTTTATCGGCGCTATCAAAGAGCGTTCCGGCTTATCAGTTGTAATAGCGTCAAAACTATTCACAACTCTAAATCGCTGACCTGGGGTAATAGGTTTTAATTTTCTTACTGACATTTTTCTATTCTAGATATTGTTGTAAAAATCTATTGTTTCTCCTTCTTGTACTTGTACAATTGCTTTTTTATAAGCATTTGTCTTTCCACTGATTAAACCACTTTTAGTATATTTTGTAGTTCTATCTGGTCTAACATTCATTGTATTTACACTTAATATTGTTACTCCATAAGCAGCTTCAACAGCTTTCTTAATTTGTACTTTATTAGCTTTTCTATCAACAATGAAACCAAATTGATTTAAAACTTCACTTTGTTTGGTTACTTTTTCCGTTACTATAGGCTTGATTATAATGCTCATATTCCTATTATTTACTTAAATTATCTTCAATTCCTTCTAAAGAGCTTTCTAAAAGCACTAAATTATTAGCATTTAAAATAGCATAAGTGCTTAATTCCAAGTTACTTACTACGCTAGAGCTCTTTAAATTGCGTGAGGACAAATATACATTTTTATTTGACTCTCCCAACACAAATAAAGATTTTTTACTTTCTAACCCTAAAGCCTTTAAAACACTGATGAAATTTTTTGTATTTGGTGTTTCAAAATTGAAATCTTCAACAACAATTATATTTGATTCTTTAGCTTTAATTGAAAATGCAGATTTTCTTGCTAAGCGTTTTAAATTTTTATTCAATTTGAAAGAATAACTTCTTGGTCGTGGTCCAAAAACTGTACCTCCACCTTTGAATAAAGGGTTTTTAATACTTCCTGCACGTGCAGTACCTGTACCTTTTTGCTTTTTAATCTTTCTTGTACTTCCAGTTACTTCAGCTCTTTCTTTAGCTTTGTGAGTTCCTTGTCTTTGATTTGCTAAATATTGTTTAACATCAAGATATACAGCGTGATTATTTGGCTCAATTGCGAAAACTGAATCAGAAAGTTGAACTTTTCTGCCAGTATCTTTTCCGGTTTTGTCTAAAACTTTTACTTCCATTACTTCTGAATGATTACATAAGAGTTATTACATCCAGGAATACATCCCTTTATAACAAGTAGGTTCTTTTCAGCAACTACTTTTAAAACTCTAAGATTTTGTACTTTTACATTATCTCCACCCATTCTTCCAGCCATTCTCATACCTTTGAATACTCTAGATGGATATGAAGAAGCTCCTACAGAACCTGGCGCTCTTAATCGGTTATGTTGTCCGTGAGTTGCTTGTCCAACACCACCAAAACCGTGACGTTTTACAACTCCCTGAAAACCTTTACCTTTAGAAACTCCTTGTACATCTACAAATTCTCCTTCTTCAAATATTGAAACGTTTATAACGTCTCCTAATTTTTGTTCTGTTGCGAAATCTTGGAATTCAACGACTTTTTTCTTAGCTACAGTTCCTGCTTTTTTAAAGTGACCTATGGCCGCTTGCGTGGAATGTTTCTCGTTTTTGTCATCGAAACCTAGTTGCAACGCTTCGTACCCGTCAACACCTTTGGTTCTGACTTGGGTAACAACGCATGGTCCAGCTTCGATTACTGTACAAGGAATGTTTTTCCCGTTTTCGTCGAAAATACTAGTCATGCCGATTTTTCTACCAATTAACCCAGACATAAATATTAATTATTAATTATTAAAAAATTGTATTTTGGATATCTTAATATTAGTAATTTAAAATATCCAAAATTTAAACAATATACTTTTGAAATTATACTTTGATTTCTACTTCGACTCCGCTTGGCAACTCTAATTTCATTAAAGCATCAATGGTTTTTGAAGAAGAAGAGTAAATATCAATTAATCTCTTGTATGACATTACTTCAAATTGTTCTCTCGCTTTTTTGTTTACGTGAGGAGAACGTAATACCGTGAACAGTTTTTTGTGAGTTGGCAACGGAATTGGTCCTGTTACTACTGCTCCTGTACTTTTTACAGTTTTTACAATCTTTTCGGCAGATTTATCTACTAACATATGATCGTAAGATTTCAATTTTATTCTGATTTTTTGACTCATTTTCTTAAAAATTAAGCGTTTCCTTTTGCTTTTTTGATAACTGCTTCTGAAATATTTGCAGGTGTTTCCGCGTAATGTGAAAATTCCATAGTAGACGTTGCTCTACCTGAAGACAAAGTTCTTAATGTAGTTACATATCCGAACATTTCTGATAATGGCACATCTGCTTTTATAGTTTTTGCTCCATTTCTATCTCCCATATCGTTCACTTGACCTCTACGACGGTTAATATCACCTACGATATCTCCCATGTTTTCTTCTGGTGTAATAACCTCCATTTTCATTATTGGCTCCAATACAATTGCACCTGCAGCTTTTGCTACTTCTCTGTAACCCATTCTTGCTGCTAATTCAAAAGAAAGTGCATCAGAATCGACTGGGTGGAAAGATCCGTCTGTTAAAGTTACCTTCAAACTATCAACTTGGTATCCAGCTAATGGACCAGTTTTCATTGCTTCACGGAAACCTTTTTCTACTGATGGAATATATTCTTTAGGAACGTTTCCGCCTTTTACAGCGTTTACGAATTGTAATCCTTTCGGAATTTTACCATCAACTTCATCTGCTGGTTCTAATGTAAATACGATATCACCGAATTTTCCACGACCTCCAGATTGTTTTTTGTAAGTTTCTCTGTGTGTAGCAGATCTTGTAAAAGCTTCTTTGTATTCAACTTGAGGCTCACCTTGGTTTACTTCAACTTTAAATTCACGTTTCATTCTATCAACAAGAATATCTAAGTGTAACTCACCCATTCCTGAAATAATAGTTTGACCTGAAGCTTCATCAGTTCTTACAGTAAATGTTGGATCTTCTTCAGCTAATTTAGCTAAAGCCATACCCATTTTATCTACATCAGCTTTAGTTTTTGGCTCAATAGCGATACCAATTACTGGTGCTGGGAACTTCATAGACTCCAAAATAATTGGGTGTTTTTCATCACACAATGTATCTCCAGTTTTGATATCTTTAAATCCAACTGCTGCTCCAATATCTCCAGCTTCGATATATTCGATTGGATTTTGTTTGTTAGCGTGCATTTGGTAGATACGCGATATTCTTTCTTTGTTTCCTGAACGTGTATTTAATACATAAGAACCAGCATCAAGTCTTCCTGAATATGCACGAAAAAATGCCAAACGACCTACGAATGGGTCAGTTGCAATTTTAAATGCTAATGCCGCGAATGGCTCTTTTACATCTGGTTTACGTAATATTTTTGTTTGATCTTCTTCTAACAATTCGGCATCATCAGGGTGAATTCCTTCGATACCTTCTTTATCCATTGGAGATGGTAAATATTTACAAACTGCATCCAACATAAATTGAACTCCTTTGTTTTTGAAAGATGAACCAGCAATCATAGGTATGATAGCCATGTCCATTGTCGCAGCTCTTAATGCTACGTTGATTTCTTCCTCTGTAATAGAGTTTTCATCTTCCATGAATTTTTCCAAAAGATTCTCATCATAATCAGCTACTGCTTCAATTAGAATCGAACGATATTCTTTTACTTCTGCAAGCATATCTTCTGGAATAGGTACGATATCAAAAGTTGCTCCTAATGTTTCATCATGCCAAACAATCGCTTGGTTTTTTACTAAATCAACCACTCCTTTGAAATCATTTTCTTCTCCAATTGGCAAAGTTATTGCAACTGCATTAGACTTCAACATATCTCTTACTTGTTGACATACCATCAAAAAGTTAGAACCTTGTCTGTCCATTTTATTTACGAATCCCATTCTAGGAACTCTATATTGATCTGCAAGTCTCCAGTTAGTTTCTGATTGTGGCTCAACACCATCAACAGCAGAAAATAAGAAAACTAATCCATCTAATACACGTAACGAACGATTTACTTCAACAGTAAAATCAACGTGTCCTGGAGTATCAATAATATTAAAATGGTAAGGTAATGTTTCTGGTAAAACTTTTCCTTGTTCTGTTGGAAAATTCCATTCACAAGTTGTAGCAGCAGAAGTAATTGTAATACCTCTTTCTTGCTCTTGTGCCATCCAATCCATTGTTGCAGCACCATCGTGTACTTCACCAATTTTGTGTGATTTTCCAGTATAAAATAAGATACGCTCAGTTGTTGTTGTTTTACCAGCATCAATGTGAGCAGCAATTCCTATATTTCTTGTATATTTTAAATCTCTAGCCATTTCTTATGAATTAAAATCTAAAGTGAGAGAAAGCTTTGTTAGCTTCTGCCATTTTGTGAGTATCCATTCTTTTCTTAACAGCAGCACCTTCTTCTTTAGCCGCAGCTAAAACTTCTGAAGCTAACTTTTGAGCCATAGATTTTTCGTTTCTTCTTCTTGCATAAAGAATCATCCATTTCATCGCCATAGAAATTTTTCTATCTGGACGAATCTGCATCGGAATTTGAAAAGTTGCTCCACCTACTCTACGACTACGTACTTCTACGTGAGGCATAACGTTTGTAAGTGCATCTTTCCAGATTTCTACTGATGTTTTTTCTGCATCTTGCTTTTTAGTTTCTACGATATCCATTGCATCATAAAATACTTTAAAAGCTGTTGATTTTTTACCATCCCACATTAAGTTGTTTACAAAACGCGTTACCAGTTGATCATTAAATCTTGGATCTGGTAAAAGTGGTCTTTTCTTTGCCGCTCTTTTTCTCATGTCTTTTTCTTAAAAGTTTTAAAAATTACTTTTTCGCCTCTTTTGGACGTTTTGCACCATATTTAGATCTACGTTGCGTTCTTCCTGCCACACCTGATGTATCAAGTGCACCACGAACGATGTGGTATCTAACTCCTGGTAAATCTTTTACTCTTCCGCCTCGCACTAATACTATCGAGTGCTCTTGTAAATTATGTCCTTCTCCAGGGATGTATGCATTTACTTCATTTCCATTTGTCAAACGTACACGCGCTACTTTACGCATTGCAGAGTTTGGTTTTTTTGGAGTAGTAGTGTAAACACGCGTACATACACCTCTTCGTTGAGGACAAGAATCTAAAGCAACCGATTTACTCTTCTTAGTGATTTGAGTTCTTCCTGTTCTTACTAATTGTTGAATAGTTGGCATAATTAAATACTAAAAATTACTTGTTTATAAAATTCCCGCTTTTTACGGGGTTGCAAATGTATGAAATATTTTTAATGAAACAAATCTTAATTCATTAATTTTCAAACCTATTATTCAACAAAATTTATTTCATACCAAAAAGTATTTTTTTACGTTACTTTTATCAAAAATTTATTGTTTTGAAAAGATTATTTATTTCAACTTTTGTACTTTTTTGTGGCTTGATTTGCTCTGCTCAGAAATTAAATTTAAAAATTTTGGGGAGTTCTGAATATGAAAATAAAATTATAGATTCGATATCCTATCAATCAAAACATTTAAATGCAAAATCTATTTCAGACGAAACTACTATTTTGACTGAGAAACTAAATTCTTTTGGATTTATTGAAAATCAAATTCTTGATTTAAAAAAAACAAACGACACAACTTTTTTTGCAAAATACAAACTCAACAAAAAAATAGATTTTATACATATATATATAGGTGCAAATTTACAATTACAAAAAATACTTCAATTTAAATCCGCAAACGATACTATAATATTACCATATAAAGAAACAGCTTCTTTCTTGAACGAGTCTTTATCAAAATTAGAGAAAAACGGATTTGCATTAGCTAAATTGAAATTAGTTGACATCATCAAGAAGAAAAATTATATTAATGCAAAATTGGATTTGATTTCAGAAAACAAAAGATTCCTTAATGATATTGTGATAAATGGCTATGATAACTTCCCAAAGGGTCATTACAGCAACTTAAAAAAATTATATGAAAATAAAATTTTTAATCAAGAAACTGTAAAAAAAATCAATATTGACTTTAATAAATATAGATTTGTCAAACAAATTAAATATCCTGAAATTCTTTTCACAAAAGATTCAACTAAGATATTTGTCTATCTTGAAAAAGTTAAATCAAGTACTTTTGATGGTTTTATTGGCTTCTCTAATAATGAATCGAACAAACTAATTTTTAATGGTTATTTAGATTTAACTTTAAATAACATTTTGAATTCTGGTGAGAATTTTTCAATTTTTTGGAAAAGTGACGGTAAAGAACAAAAAACTTTTAACGGAAGTATTGAATTGCCATATATTTTTAAAAGTAAATTTGGACTTAAAGCACAACTAAATATTTTTAAACAAGACAGTACTTTTCAAAATACAAAAACCGCGATAGATTTAGGCTATTTCTTTAATTATAATTCTCGCCTTTATATAGGTTATCAAGCGACTGAATCTAGTGATATTCAAAATCAAAATACAAATACTATAAGCGATTTTAATAATTCATTTATAACAACACAATATCAATATTTAATAAATGACTTTGAAGAAA
>JAYTVI010000071.1:0-6536 GCA_043744095.1 Flavobacterium sp. | reverse complement strand
TAAATGAGTTTGTTTATAAATTAAACAGAAGGTATTTTGAGGAAAAATTATTCGATAGACTAGTAATAGCAGGAATTACAGGGTTATGATAGAAAACGGACAATCAATATAAATTTTTACTTTTTTAATAAAAAAAGCTCCAAATGTAATTTGGAGCTTTTAAAATATAAATTTTGGAGACTATCTTCTTTTATCTCTAATTTTTGCTTTTTTACCAGTAAGTTCTCTAAAGTAGAAAATTCTAGCTCTACGAACATGACCTTTTTTGTTGATTTCAATTTTTTGTAAAGCGGGTAAGTTTACTGGAAAAATACGCTCAACTCCAACTGCTCCAGACATTTTACGGATTGTAAAAGTTTCTGTAGATCCAGAACCTCTTCTTTGAATTACAACTCCTTTAAAAAACTGAGTTCTTGTTTTTTCTCCCTCTTTAATTTCGTAGAATACTGTGATTGTGTCTCCAGCTCCGAATTCAGGAAATTCTTTTCTTGTTACCAATTCGTTTTTAACGAATGACATTAAATCTGCCATAATAAGTATTTTAATTATAGTTTTAAATCAAACCAACATTCACGTATTTCGCCAGAGGTTAATCTAATGGAGCGCAAAGATAAAAATTAATTAATAATTGACAATTAATAAATGCTATTTTTTTTGCTTAAACTAATAACTTTAATTGCTCTATAACTTCCTGATTATCAACAATAAAAGGAACATCATTTCGAATATCTTGAAAAACCGCATCAAACAATCCGTTGAAATTTCCTTTTACAGAAGGAATTTGTTCACTAATTAACTCATTGTTATCATTAATATAAGTCAATTTTCCTTCTTTATTCAATTTCTCGAAACCAAAATTTGGGTTTAATGGTGTTATTCCATTTTGTAATTGATTTTCTTGCTCGTCACAAAATTCTTTTATAAAACTTCCTTTTGTTCCGTGTATTATAATTCCGGGTTGTGCATCTACAACTAGCATACTTGTGGTAATAAATACATTTACATTATTCTGAAATTCGATATGCATAAAAGCATAATCATCAACTTGAGAATTTTCGCGAAAACTATTTTTATATCGATAATGATGAATTGGTTTCCCAAAAATAGAAATGGCTTGATCTATCAAATGCGAACCTAAGTCATACCAGATGCCACTGCTAGCAATAGGTGTTTCTTTAAAAGTTTTGGCTCCAATTGTTGGTCTATATCTATCAAACCGCAAATGCATTTCTACAATTTTTCCTAATTTTCCAGAAGCAATAACCGATTTTGTAGCCATAATATCGCTACTCCAACGGCGATTATGATAAACGAATACTTTTTTATTTACTTTTTTTGCTAAAGCTAATAAGGTAATAAAATCTTCTGGAGTTGTTGTTGCAGGTTTTTCTATCAGCACATGTTTTTCTGCTTCAAGCGCCAATTTAGCATATTCAAAATGTGTGTTATTTGGTGTATTAATCACAATAAGTTCAATCTTTTTGTCTGAAAGTAAATCTGTAACGTTAGAATAACTTTTTATTTTAGGATAATCAATTGCAGCTTTTTTTTCATTTCGTTCTAGAACGCCATATAGTTGAAACCCTTTTTTGGTTTCTAAAAAAGGGGCATGAAAAACTTTTCCAGACATTCCATAAGCTAGTAAAGCAGTTACAATTTGTTTTTGCATATTTTAGAATTAATCTTGTAATAAATCTGGACGACGATTTTTGGTGTGTTCAAATGATTTGTCTTCACGCCATTTATCAATTTTCGCAAAATGACCGCTTGTTAATATATCTGGAACTTTCCATCCTTTATAATCGGCAGGTCTTGTATAAATTGGTCCCGAAAGTAATCCGTCTTGAAAACTATCTGTCAATGCAGAAGTTTCATCGCTTAAAACACCTGGAATTAGTCGGATAATGGCATCACAAAAAACAATTGATCCAATTTCGCCACCACTCAAAACATAATCACCAATCGAAATTTCTTTAGTTATAAAATGATCTCTAACACGTTGATCTACACCTTTATAATGACCGCATAGAATAATAATGTTTTCATACATCGATGCGGTATTCGCCATTTTTTGGTTCAAAGTTTCACCATCTGGCGACATATATATTACTTCGTCGTAGTTACGTTCACTTTTTAAATGAGCAATGCAATCATCAATGGGTTGAATTGTCATTACCATTCCAGCACCGCCACCAAACGGATAATCATCTACTGATTTTTGTTTGTTGGTAGTATAATCTCTCAAATTATGAAAATGAACTTCTACCAAACCTTTGTCAATGGCGCGTTTCATAATAGAAGCTTCAAACGGACTTCTTAAAAGTTCTGGTAAAATGGTAATGATGTCTATTCGCATTTGGCAAAGATAATCATTGAATGTTGATTTACGAATTAAGATTTTTGTAAATTAATAATTACTCTTAAAACGGATTTATAAATAGATTACTAAAAATTTACAATTGAATACTTCTACTAAACACCAAATTGATCTAAATGGTGATTCATATGTTTGAACATTAAAGCATCCCAATCTTCATAAGTCATTTTTCCCCAAAAAGGATGATCCATTAGTTTTATTGCCGATTTTCCTTCGCTTGCAAATCGACTGAAATTGGAAATTAATTCTGATTTTACTTTTTCAAAATCAACATTCTCGGTAATTATAAATTCTTTTGCAGTTGGGCTATTTTTGCCCATTTCTCCACCATAAAAAACTTTCTTTTTAAGCATTTTTCCTAAAAATTTCATTAGAAAATTTATCTTTAAATTTTGTTTTCCAAAAGCAACATCACTTGCTAATTTGCAATGTTGTAGCATTTGTCCAGCATTCATTTTCCCCCAAATAGCTTTGTTTTCAGGAGTTAACTTGTTAATTCGGGCTATTATTGCATCATTTGAAGCTTTGTCGTAAATAGAATTCATAGTTGTTAAATTAGTGTTATTCAAGTAGACAATTTTACGTAAAATCTCTAATAAAATAGTAAATTTGCATCAAATTTTTTAAAACAATAAGAATGGAAAACGGAATATATGCTAAATTCAACACATCAAAAGGTTCAATTTTAGTAAAACTTACACACGATTTAACACCAGGAACTGTTGGAAACTTTGTAGGTCTAGCAGAAGGGCAATTAGAAAACAAAGCAAGACCAATGGGGAAACCCTATTATGATGGATTAAAATTTCACAGAGTTATCCCAGATTTTATGGTTCAAGGTGGTTGTCCTCAAGGAATTGGAACTGGTGGTCCAGGGTATAGTTTTGAAGATGAGTTTCATCCAACTCTAAAACACGATAAACCAGGTATTTTATCAATGGCAAATTCTGGTCCTGGAAGTAATGGTTCACAGTTTTTTATAACTCATGTTCCAACTAGTTGGTTAGATGGAAAACACACTGTTTTTGGAAATGTTATTGAAGGTCAGGATGTTGTAGACGCAATTGCTCAAGGTGATATAATAGATTCATTAGAAATTATAAGAGTAGGAGCAGAAGCCGAAAAATGGAATGCCATTGAAGCTTTTAGAACTTTTGAGGGTTCTAGAATGAAAAAAATTGAAGAAGCCAAAAAGAAAGCTGAAGCTACAATGGAAAAACTAGCGGCTGGTTTTGATAAAACGGAAAGCGGTTTGCGTTACAAAATGATTCAAAAAGGTGCTGGAAAAAAAGCTGAATCTGGTAAAACAGTTGCTGTTCATTATGAAGGTTCGTTAGAAAGCGGAAAAGTTTTTGATTCGTCTTATCCTAGAAAAAAACCAATCGAATTTAGATTAGGGCAAGGTCAAGTAATTGAGGGTTGGGACGAAGGTATTGCTTTGTTGCAAGTAGGAGATAAAGCTCGCTTTGTAATTCCATCTTATTTGGCCTACGGAACTAGTGGTGCTGGAGGTGTAATTCCGCCAAATGCTACATTGGTTTTTGATGTAGAATTGATGGATGTAAAATAATTTATTATATTTACAGTCACTAAAATTTTAGATATGAAAAAAATAATTGGAGTTGCACTTATTATAATGTTTTTGTTTTCTTGTGCGTCAAAAACAAATGTACCTACCACCGAAAAAAATTCTGTAAGTACTGTAACTAAAGAATTTGTTTCTGTAGAAGCTGGTAAAAGCCTTTACGAAAACAATTGTGCAAAATGTCATAAATTGTATGACCCTAAAGCATATACTGCAGAAAGATGGACAGGAATATTAAAATGGATGCAACCAAAAGCTCAAATTACAGATGAACAAAGAGAAGAAATATACAGATATGTAACTTTTAATAAATAAAAAAAAGGCAGATTCTTATTTTTGAATCAGCCTTTTTTAATTTGATTTTACTCAATATTTATACTTCAAATCCATTAGGTAAAATTGCACCTTTTTTAATTACAATTATTCCATCTTTTACAGTATACAATTTTGAATTTGTATCTTCAAGATGCTTCCCACCATTTAATTTGACATCGTTTCCTATTCGGCAATTTTTATCAACTATGGTATTAGTAATATTACATCGTTCACCAATTCCGACATTTATTATATTGTGATTATTATTATATCTTATTTCTTCTAAGTTTTGATAGTTGTCATTACCCATCAAATAAGAATCTTTAACTACAGAACCATAACCTATTCGGCTTCTAATTCCAATTACTGAATGTTCTATTTTTGTGCCATTTATGATGCATCCTTCTGCAACTACCGATTTATCAATTGTTGATGCTCCAGTAATTTTTGATGGTGGTAAAACCCTTGCACGAGTATAAATTTTGCTAGAATTATCAAAAAGATTAAACTTAGGAATATCATCTGTTAATCCTAAATTGGCTTCAAAAAACGAATCAATATTACCTATATCTGTCCAATATCCTTCGTATTGATAGCTTAATATTTTTTGTTTTCCGATTGCTTGCGGAATAATTTCTTTTCCAAAATCTTTAGTATCTGGATTTGACATTAAATCAACAAGCAACTCTCGATTGAAAATATAAATACCCATAGAAGCCAGATAATGTTTGCCTTCTGCTTTCATTTCTGCACTAACTTCAGATTCCCATTCTGGCAATAAATTGGCTGCAGGTTTTTCTATAAATGAAGTGATAAAATTTTCAGAATCGGTTTTCAAAATTCCAAATTCTGGCGCTTCTTTTGCAGAAACTGGCAATGTGGCAATAGTAATTGATGCGCCACTATCGTGATGTTCTTTAATCATATCATTAAAATTCATTTGATACAATTGATCTCCAGATAATATCAATGCATAATCAAAATCATGGTTCAAGAAATGGGTCATACATTGACGAACAGCATCTGCAGTTCCTTGAAACCATGTAGGATTATCGGGTGTTTGTTCTGCTGCCAAAATATCTACGAATGCAGTACTAAAATGACTAAAATGATATGTATTCTTGATATGCTGATTTAATGATGCCGAATTAAATTGTGTCAATACAAACATTCTTTTGATATCAGAATTGATACAGTTTGAGATAGGTATGTCTACCAAACGGTATTTACCAGCAATAGGCACAGCTGGTTTTGAACGACTTTCTGTAAGTGGTGATAATCTCGAACCTTGTCCGCCACCAAGTATAATGGCTAATGTGGTTTTATTCATAGTTTTAGTTTTTTAAAGAGAGGTAAATATCGATATAATCTTGAGCAACTTTTTCCCAAGAATGGTTTATTTGCATTGTAAATTTTCTAATATCATCAAATTTTTTGGTGTCATTATACAAATCTATTCCTCTTGTTATAGAGTGATTGACATCGTATACACTCACATTATCATGGCAAATTCCATATCCGCCATCACCAATATCAAGAACTGTATCTTTGAGTCCGCCAGTTCTTCTTACGATAGGAATAGTTCCATAACGCAAAGCATACATTTGATTAAGTCCACATGGTTCTACTCTTGAAGGCATTAATAAAAAATCTGCACCAGCATAAATTATATGTGCTAGCTTTTCGTTGTAGCCAAGATAAACATTATAATTTCCGTGATAAAAATTTTGTAAATTATGTAAATCTTTTTCAACATTTGTATCTCCAGAACCTAGAATTAAGATATTAATTTCTTTTGGATTTAAATGCAAAGCTACACTACAAATTTCGGGCAAGATTTCAGCTCCTTTTTCTCCTACTAGTCTTCCGATAAAAGTAAAAAGAGGTTTGTTGCTATCAAGATTAAATTCCTTACAAAGAAATTCTTTGTTTGCTTGTTTTCCTTTTTTGAAATCTTTTAAGCTATAGTTTGTTTCCAACATTGGATCGGTTTTGGTATTCCAAACATCTGTATCAATTCCGTTTAGTATCCCAATAGATTTTGGTCGTTCAAATCGCAATAAAGTTTCTAACCCATTTGCGTTTTCGCTAATTTCGTTGAGGTAACTTGGCGAAACAGTTGTAATTTTCCAGGCACATTTTATGGCACTAGCTAGTGGATTTATAATTCCGTTCCATTCTAAAAAACTAATTCTTGATCTATCAAAGTCCGGAATATAATGCATTTTTTCAAAACCAAACCAACCTTGATATTGACCA
>JAYTVI010000070.1:0-6572 GCA_043744095.1 Flavobacterium sp. | reverse complement strand
ATTTTTGCCGAAACAGGTTTGTTTGCTGGTTTTTTTCTACCTGGAGATAGCTTGCTTTTTCTTTCAGGAATTTACAGCCGCGATTTGATTCAGAATTTTATTCATATCGAAAGCGATTTTATAAATGTCACTTTGTTGTCAATTCTTATTGGTGTTGCAGGAATAATAGGAAATATGGTAGGTTACTGGTTTGGGTCAAAAAGTGGCTATTATTTATTTAAAAAAGAAGATACTTTCTGGTTTAAGAAAAAATATTTATTTCAATCACAAGATTTTTTTGAACGTTACGGAGGAAAAGCCATCATATTTGCTCGTTTCTTGCCTATATTTAGAACTTTTGCACCCATAGTTGCAGGAATTGTAACAATGGATAAAAAGAAATTTATGTTTTTCAATATATTGAGTTCTTTTTTGTGGTCGTTTCTTTTAGTTTTTTCTGGACATTATTTATATGGATTATTTTTAGAGAAATTCAATATAGATTTAAAAGAGCATATCGAAGTTATTATTATTGGTATTATTTTGATTTCAACATTTCCAGTATTAATAAAGGTTTTAAAAAAATCCCCAGCAAGAGATTCTGAATAGGAAAATAAATCTAATAAAAAAATCCGTTTTAAATTTTTTCAAAACGGATTTTTTTATGAATAAATTTAAAAAACATTACATCATTCCTGGCATTCCGCCACCCATTGGCATTCCGCCACCAGTGGTTTCTTCCTTAATTTCTACTAAAGCACATTCAGTAGTAAGAATCATTCCTGCAACAGAAGCTGCATTTTCTAATGCAACACGAGTTACTTTTTTAGGATCAATAATTCCTGCTTTTAGCATATCTACATATTCATCTGTTTTGGCATTGTACCCAAAATCACCTTTCCCTTCGGCAACTTTTGCTACAACTACTGAACCTTCAAGACCTGCATTTTCTACAATAGTTCTTAACGGTGATTCTACAGCACGTGAAACTATTTGAATTCCAGTAGCTTCATCTGCATTGTCAGCTTTTATCGTTGCTAAAGCTGCTTTTGCTCTCAAAAGTGCAACACCACCACCAGCAACAATTCCTTCTTCTACAGCAGCACGTGTTGCGTGTAAAGCATCGTCAACTCTGTCTTTTTTCTCTTTCATTTCAACTTCAGAAGCTGCACCAACATATAAAACAGCAACACCACCAGCTAATTTAGCTAAACGCTCTTGCAATTTTTCTTTATCATAATCAGAAGTAGAAGCTTCCATTTGTCCTTTTATTTGGTTGACACGATTTTTAATCATATTTGCTTCGCCAGCACCACTTACGATAGTTGTATTGTCTTTGTCTATAGTTACTCTCTTTGCAGTTCCTAACATTTCGATAGTTGTGTTTTCTAATGTATATCCTCTTTCTTCAGAGATTACTGTTCCGCCTGTTAAGATGGCAATATCCTCAAGCATTGCTTTTCTTCTATCACCAAAACCTGGAGCTTTTACTGCTGCAATTTTTAGCGCGCCACGTAATTTATTTACAACTAAAGTCGATAATGCTTCTCCATCAACATCTTCAGCAATTATCAACAATGGTTTTCCAGATTGCGCAACTGGTTCTAAAACAGGTAATAATTCTTTTAGAGAAGATACTTTTTTGTCATACAAAAGGATGTATGGATTTTCTAATTCTGCTTCCATTTTTTCTGGATTGGTAACAAAATAAGGAGATAAATATCCTCTGTCAAATTGCATTCCTTCTACAACATCTACATAAGTGTCTGTTCCTTTTGCTTCTTCAACCGTAATTACACCTTCTTTTCCTACTTTAGCGAAAGCATTAGCAATCAATTCTCCAATAACATCATCATTATTTGCAGATATTGAAGCAATTTGTTTTATTTTGTCAGAATCACTTCCAACAACTTTTGCTTGTTTTGCAAGATCGGCAACAATAACTTCAACCGCTTTGTCGATTCCGCGTTTCAAATCCATTGGGTTAGCTCCAGCTGCAACGTTTTTCAAACCTTCTTTTACAATTGCTTGTGCCAAAACAGTAGCAGTTGTAGTTCCGTCACCCGCTAAATCATTGGTTTTTGATGCAACTTCTTTTACCATTTGAGCACCCATATTTTCTAATGGGTCTTTCAATTCTATTTCTTTTGCAACAGTAACTCCGTCTTTGGTAACTGTTGGTCCGCCAAACGATTTTCCAATTATTACATTACGACCTTTTGGTCCTAAAGTAACTTTTACTGCGTTTGCTAAAGCATCAACACCACGTTTTAAACCGTCACGTGCTTCTATATCAAATTTTATATCTTTTGCCATTTTTGTAGTTGTTTAATGTTTAAAGTTTTTTTAAGTTTCTTTATAAGGATTCAAATTTTGAAACCTGACCCAAACGAAAGTGAACAGGTGATTCAAAATTGAAACGAAATTTATATAATTGCAAGAATATCGTCCTCACGCATTATTAAATAATCTTTTCCGTCTAATTTCAGTTCAGTACCAGCATATTTTCCATAAAGAACGGAATCACCTACTTTTACTGTCATTATATAATTTTTTTTTCCGTTTCCTACGGCTACAACGGTTCCTTTTTGAGGTTTTTCTTTTGCAGTATCTGGTATAAAAATTCCAGAAGCAGTTTTAGTTTCAGCTGCTGCGGGTTCTATAAGAACTCTGTCTGATAGAGGTTTAATATTCAAAGCCATAATGATATTTTTTTATTAATTTTTGGTGAATTACTTTTTTCATAAATTATGCCAACACTTAAAAACTGACATTTTTACTTAAAAAAAAAGCCAGCATTGTCAAGCTGGCATTTTTATATTTTTGGGTTGTTTTATTTTTTAACTGGAACAGCTTCAACAGGTGTAGCTGTAGCTGGTGTTGTATTTGTAGCTGGTTCGGCAGTTTTTGTTGGTGTAGCAGTCGATTCTGGTTTTGTTGCCGCAGGAGTTGCAGTTTTTGGTGCAGTAGGATCTACTTTTTCTATAATTTTAGAATCATTGTCACTTAATGTTCCTGTGAAACTTAAAGTTGACAATAATATTAAGGCTATTAGAATTGTTCCTAATGTCCATGTGCTTTTGTCTAAAAAGTCTGTCGTTTTTTGTACACCACCCATCATTTGTGATCCACCCAATGAAGATGATAAACCACCACCTTTAGGGTTTTGTACCATAATAACGATAATTAATAGAAAACAAACTATTGTGATTAAAACTAAAAAAATTGAAAATGTACTCATTGTTATTTATTATTTTGTTGTAAATTTTTTATATCCAAAATTCGGTCTGCAAAGAAACTACTTTTTTCTGGATATTTCAAAATTAATATTTCATATGCTTGAATTGCTTTTTGATATTTTTTTTGTTCTAAATATACCCTCGCTAAAGTCTCTGTCATTAATGAGGAAGTGTCGGCTTTGCTTGGTTCATAAAACACACTTGGTAGTGTTGTATCATGTTTTACAGCAGGTATTTTTGGGCTAGTTTCGATAAATTTATCAATTAATTCATTTTTTTTTTGCTTCTCGAAGTGTTCTTCAGAAGGTGTTTCGATAGAAGGTTTTATCTCATCTCTTTCTATAGGTTTCAATGCAGATAATTGTAACCATTCTTGAAAAGAATGTTTTTCTGAATTTGAGAATATTAACGGTTTCCCTAATTCGAGATTTTCTGAAACTTGATTTTCTAATGTAGTTTCGATAACTGGAATTTCTTCATCAACTACTTTTTCTTCTTCATTGATGTTTTCTATAATTTCTTCTATAGTTTCATTCTCAATTATCGTGTTTGCACTTGTAATAGTAGTCAGAATCGAATCTTCAACAGTATTTGGTTTTGATTCGAGTGACGTTTCATTTTCTTTTTCTGCAGATATATCATCAATACTAATTGTCTCACATATTGAAACAGGAATTTCAAGTATTTGAGATTCTTTTTCTTCATATAATCCTTTATTTATAGTTGAAAAAGTATCTGATGTAATAAATTCAAATAATACACTTCTATCTGTAGTATGTGCAGCGGTAATTTTTAAAGCATAATTGTATTTGAAGCTATTCTGATTGTATAAGCCTTTCAAATACATTGCTCTAGCACTTTGAAAATATGGAAATTCTTGTACAATTTTTTCCAAATTAATACTTTGGATATCATTGATTGCATCCGGTTTATTAATAAGAGAAGTATATTCAGTTACATTCAAAATGAAGAATTGTTTTTTTAGAAGAACAAATTAACTTTAAAAATTACCATTTTGCAAGAGATTCATTAAAAATGTCTTGTGTTATTCTTTCAAAAATTTCTTTTAACCCTTCTGTAAGTTGTGAGCCGACTAATTGTGAATCTCCACTATAATTATAAAAAAACGAGAATTTTTTTTCAAAAGTATCTGCCTCTTTATTTTTATTGCTAAATCTAACATTTACTGTTATTGTTAATCTATTCTGAGCTGCTTTTTGATCTGCAGTTGCTGTA
This sequence comes from Flavobacterium sp., assembly GCA_043744095.1. Classification (GTDB taxonomy): domain Bacteria; phylum Bacteroidota; class Bacteroidia; order Flavobacteriales; family Flavobacteriaceae; genus Flavobacterium. Next base: position 2,118 of record JAYTVI010000070.1, on the reverse strand, counting down.
GTAGGACTAATTCTATAATCTACGATCTCGCCTTCATATATTAAATCACCACCAGAGCTTACTAAATTTAAATTGGTTTGATTTTGAATTAAATTTTGTAATTCTTGTGTAAAAGTTCTTTCTATTCCTGGCTCAATAAGTTGTGCGTTGTTCTGAAAGTAATTTACTTGAAAAGTTTTAGCATCTATTTTCCCAGTTCCTGTAAAATTATAAACAGAACAACTACTAAATGATGTAAAAAGAATGAGAACTAATATATAAGGTATGTATTTCATTTTTAATATAGATGTCAAATATAGTATTTACAAATCAAATTGTTTTATTTTACGATATAAAGTTCTTTCGGAAATACCAAGTTCGTCTGCAGCAGCTTTTCTTTTGCCTTTATTTTTTTCTAATGATTTTTTTATCAATTCGATTTCTTTCTCATCCAATCGAAGCGAATCTTCTTCTTCAACTGTTTCTGCAAAAAGATAATTTTGATCATCTTCATCTTCAAAACGATTTTCTTTATTTTTTGTAAAAACAGCATTTTTTGGTTCTTCTTCAAACGCTATTTCACTTTCAGATTCTTTTGATCCATATATTTTTTGAATCAAATTTGTATTTATTTCTTGAACCTTTGAAGATCCATTTTTCATTAATTCTAATGTCAATTTTTTTAAATCATTTAAATCACTTTTCATGTCAAAAAGCACTTTGTATAAAATATCTCTTTCGGTTGAAAAATCACTTTCACTTTTTGTTTTTTTAATAACTGATGGCAAATGGCTTCCGTCTTGAGGCAAGTATGACATTAAAGTTTGTAATGAAATATCGCGTTTGGTTTCAAGCACAGATATTTGTTCGGCAGCGTTTCTAAGTTGACGTATGTTCCCACTCCAACGATAATTTAATAAATACGGAATTGCATTATCTTCAAGTTTTATGGCTGGCATTTTGTATTTGTGAGCAAAATCAGATGCGAATTTCCTAAACAATAAATGAATATCGTCTTTTCTGTCTCGCAATGGTGGCAAACCAATTTCTACAGTACTAAGTCTGTAATATAAATCTTCGCGGAATTTACTTTTTTCGATAGCATCAAATAAATTGACATTGGTTGCTGCAACAATTCTTACATTAGTTTTTTGAACTTGAGAAGAACCTACTTTTATAAATTCGCCATTTTCTATAACACGAAGCAATCGTACTTGCGTTGTCAAGGGTAATTCGCCAACTTCATCCAGAAAAATTGTTCCGCCATCGGCAACTTCAAAATAGCCTTCACGTGTAGATGTTGCGCCAGTAAACGAACCTTTTTCGTGTCCGAATAATTCACTGTCAATTGTTCCTTCCGGAATTGCACCACAGTTTACGGCAATGTATTTTCCGTGTTTGCGATGAGAAAGCGAGTGAATTATTTTCGGTATACTTTCTTTTCCTACGCCACTTTCTCCAACTACTAATACCGAAATATCTGTTGGAGCAACTTGAATGGCTTTTTCTATTGCACGATTGAGCTTTGGATCGTTTCCAATAATCTCGAATCGTTGTTTTATGTTTTGTACTGTTTCCATATTGTCATTGCGAGGTACGAAGCAATCTCTTTATTTTTTATATGTAACCACAAATTACACAAATTTTCACAAATTAGTTTTTAAGTATTTATTAGTCTTTTATGGACTAAAGATTTGTTTTGAAAATTTGCAATTATCCCAATAGGAGTAATTGCTAACTTCATATAGTTTAATGTTTGTGCAAGATGATCATTGCTAATTTCTTTTACAGATTTTATTTCGAGGATAATATCTCCATAAACTACAAAATCAGCATAAAATTTATGAGGTAAAATAATTCCTTTGTATTCAATTAAAAATTCTTTTTCTCGTTGATAAGGTATATTATGATTTTTGAATTCTATTTCTAAAGCATCTTTATAAACTATCTCAAGTAATCCTGGTCCTAAAATTCTATGAACTTCCATACACAGCCCTATAATGGTGTAGTTTTCATCTTTCTTATAATAATATTCGTTAGTATCACTCATATTTATTTTGTTTTATTAATTTGTGAAAATTTGTGTAATTTACGGTAAAACAATTATCGCCAAAACTTAATTCATCTCAGAATAACCAA
>JAYTVI010000069.1:0-6631 GCA_043744095.1 Flavobacterium sp. | reverse complement strand
CTTGTTGAATTATTTCAAGATTTCTATGGTCTAAAAAATGCCCTGAAGCCACACTTTTTGCACTAAAGCCTGATATTAAATCTAATTGAGGATAGATTTCTATTCGAAGATAAACCAAAATTAATAGAAGTAAAACAATAAATATTTTAAGGAATTTTTTCATTTGAAATGGATTTTGATGCAATTTAGGAAAATATTTTTTTAACTCCATAGAAACATAGTTTTTGATTTTTAATATTTAATTACTTCTTATCAATTTAGATAGCTATGTTTAAAAATAAAGTTTTCTACTTATATCCTTTTTGAATTTATATTCTATGTTTCTATGGGGTTAAAAAAAACCTTTCATGAATTATTAACATCTGTTTTGTATAAATCAATATCGTTTTTACTACTTTTGTATTTAGAAAAATTCTAAATAAAGAAATGTTAGACAGCAATAAGATAAGAGCCGATTTTCCTATTCTTTCTCAAAAAGTAAATGGCAAACCACTTGTTTATTTTGATAATGGAGCAACATCACAAAAGCCACAAATAGTTATTGACGCTATATCACATTATTATGAGACAATAAATGCCAATATTCACAGAGGTGTACATACCTTAAGTCAATTGGCTACGGATGCGTATGAAAATTCGAGAAAAAAAATTCAAAATCATATAAATGCTTCATTTTCTCACGAAGTAATTTTTACCTCTGGCACAACACATTCTATTAATATTATTGCAAATGGTTTTGCAACAATGTTGAAAATTGGCGATGAGGTTTTGGTTTCTGCACTAGAACATCACAGTAATATAGTGCCTTGGCAAATGGCTTGTGAGCGTTCTGGAGCAACTTTGAAAGTAATTCCTATGAATGAAAAAGGCGAATTAATTTTTTCTGAATTTGAAAAATTACTTTCTCAAAAAACAAAAATTGTTGCAGTTAATCATATTTCTAATGCTTTGGGAACGATAAATCCAATACAAGAAATGATAGTTAAAGCGCATCAAGTTGGTGCTGCAATATTAATTGATGGTGCTCAAGCAGTACCACATTTAATTCCTGATGTTCAACAACTGGATTGTGATTTCTATGTCTTTTCTGGTCACAAAATATGTGGGCCAACTGGCGTTGGAATTCTTTACGGAAAAGAAGCATGGTTGCATAAAATAACTCCTTTTCAAGGTGGAGGAGAAATGATAAAGGAAGTAACTTTTGCCAAAACAACCTATGCCGATTTACCTCATAAACTAGAAGCTGGAACACCCAATATTGCTAGCGGAATTGTTCTTGGTGTTGCGATAGATTATCTTAATAATGTAGGATTTGAAAACATTCAACAACAAGAAAAAGAATTACTAGAATACGGTACTCAGAAATTATTAGAAATTGAAGGTTTAAAAATAATTGGTACAGCAATTGAAAAAACTTCCGTAATTTCGTTTACTATTGATGGGATTCATCCTTATGATATTGGTACAATTATTGACAAGAAAGGTATAGCAGTAAGAACAGGACATCATTGTGCACAACCTATAATGGATTTTTTTAAAATACCTGGCACTATAAGAGCAAGCTTTGCTTTTTATAATACTAAAGAAGAAATAGATAGTCTGGTAGAAGCTGTCAAAAAAGCAAAACAGATGTTATCATAAAAAAGAAATAACAACAAATGAAAGCAATAACAATGATTTTTTTAACCTTTTTTTTAGGAAAAGGCTGTAGCGACGAAAACAAACAAGACATGGAAACTTCTGTAATAGAATATGTTGCCAACACAAGAGGTTTTTACCAAAAAGTAGAAATAAAAAACAATGTTTTTTCAGTTTCTAAAGACAGAAGTGGAACCGAAAAACCAGAATTAATAAAAATTACTGATGCTGATTGGAAAGAATTGGTTGCAAGTTTTAAAGAAATAAAACTCAACGAAGTAGCTTTTCTAAAAGCCCCTTCTGAAAAAAGATTTTATGATGGTGCAGCAATTGCGAATTTAAAAATTACGTACAAGGACAGTATTTATGAATCTCAAAACTTTGATCACGGAAATCCTCCAATTGGAATTGATAAATTGGTCAATAAAATAAATGAATTAGCCAAAAAAGAGTAATGACCATTAAAGAAATACAAGCCGAAATTGTTGACGAATTCTCAATGTTTGAAGATTGGGATGACCGTTTTCAATACATAATAGATCTCGGAAAAAGCTTACCGCTCATTGAAGAAAAATACAAAACAGACGAAAACACCATCAAAGGTTGCCAGTCTAAAGTATGGTTACAAGGGGAAGAAATAGAGGATAAAATTGTTTTTACAGCAGATAGCGATGCAATTATCACAAAAGGAATTATCGCCATTCTTATTAGAGCATTTTCTAACCAAAAACCTTCGGAAATCTTGGATGCAGACACAAAATTTATAGATGAAATAGGACTCAAAGAACAATTGTCACCAACCAGAGCAAATGGTTTGGTCTCGATGATAAAACAAATAAAAATGTATGCTTTGGCATTCAACTCAAAAAAAACTGCACAATGACACAAGAAATAGATACTAATTTACTAGGAGAACTTATCGTAAAAAAACTCAAAACTATATACGATCCAGAAATTCCAGTTGATATATACGAACTCGGTTTGATATATGACGTTATGGTTAATGAAGACTATGAAGTAAAGATTTTAATGACACTTACATCTCCAAATTGTCCTGTTGCCGAAAGTTTGCCAAGAGAAGTTGAAGAAAAAGTCAAAGGAATCGAAAATATAAAAGCAGCTGAGGTCGAAATCACATTCGATCCACCTTGGAGTAAAGACCTAATGAGCGAAGAAGCAAAGTTAGAACTAGGGATGTTATAAAATTTGTTTCAAGTTTAAGGTTTAAAGTTGTCAACTTTAAAACCTAAACCTAATATTTTAATATGGAGGAAATAATAAATAAAGTTGCTAATTCTGCACTAGAAGTATTCGATTTAGAAGACTATTATGTTGTTGGAATTAGAACCCAAATAGATCTTTCGCAATGGCTTTTGGAAGGTTTTCTATTAAAAGAAAAAGATTTTAGAGAACAACTCAATCAACACGACTGGTCTCAATATCAAAATCAATATGTTGCTTTATATTGTAGTACAGATGCAATTGTTCCTGCTTGGGCAACAATTCTTGTTACAGTTTATCTTTCTCCTTTTACAAAAAAAGTAGTTTTAGGCGATTTAACAGATTTAGAAACAGCTCTCTATCAACAAGTTTTATCTACAATTGATTATTCAAAATATCAAGACAAACCTATTATTCTAAAAGGTTGTTCTAAGAAACCTGTGCCTGAATCAGCCTATATTATGGCCATTCAAAACCTTCAACCATTTGCAAAAAGCATTATGTATGGCGAAGCTTGTTCGGCAGTACCTTTATACAAATTCCAAAAAAAATAAAGAAAAGCATTGATTTTAAAGGTTTTTACTATATTTGCCCCTCAAATTTTAAAAACTAAAAGAAAATGAAGAATTTTTTACTTATTGTTGCAACATTATTTATTGTAAATACTGGCTTTGCTCAAGTAAATGAAAAAGAATTACTTGAGAAATCTGCAAAAGCTGCCGAAAAAGCGGTAGATACTGCAAATTTAGGTTGGAAAAGAGGTGGAAACATTATTTTATTGTTTAACCAATCTGCTTTTAATAACGAATGGTTAGCTGGAGGTACTTCTAGTATGGCTGGAAATCTGGGTATTAACTATGATTTTAATCACAATACCAAAAACACTGTTTGGGATAACAAAATTATCCTTGCTTATGGTTTGACTAAACTAAAAGGTCAAGAAGTTTCAAAAACAGATGATAGAATAGAATTTACATCGCTTTATGGTAAAAAAGCAGGTAAAGGATACTGGTATTATTCAGGTTTCTTGAATTTTAAAACTCAAATGGATTCAGGATTTTTGCCGTCTAAAATTACAAATGACAACGGAACGCCACTAATCCTTACTGATGATTTTACACAAACAATAAATGTAAAAACATCTCATTTCTTTTCACCTGCATACCTACAAGTTGGACCAGGTATGTTATGGAAAAAAAGTGCTAATTTGAGAGTAAATATTGCTCCTGCAACTTCAAGATTAATCTTTGTTCACAAAGAGTTTACAGAGTTTGGATCAGCTTTTGGTGTAGAAAAAGGTAAAACATCGCGTTTTGAATTTGGAGCGGCATTAAACGCTTATTACAAATTAAACTTGATGACCAATATATCTATGGAGAATATTTTGAATTTGTATTCAAACTATATAGACAATCCACAAAATGTAGATGTAGATTATCAAATGAATTTGGTTATGAAAGTTAACAAGTACATGTCTGCAAACATTGCTTTACAGACAATATATGACGACAATGCAATTTCTAGAGTTCAAGTTAGAGAAGTTTTTGGTTTTGGAATCAATTATGGTTTCTAATAACGAATTTGCTTATAATTATAAAGACCTTTAGATTTTCTATAGGTCTTTTTTTATTACTATACTTCTTTTTCAACAGCATCATTATAATCGGGATACAAAAACTTATTATAAGGAAAACGAGTAATATGTATTTGTCTTACAGCTTCATATATTCGAGCTCTAAACTCTTCAAAATTTTCTTTGTTGGTTGCCGAAATAAATAATGCGTTTTCTTCGCCAACATTACTCATCCAAGTTTGTTTCCACTCTTCAAGAGTATAATGTCTTTTGGTTTTCTCAGTAATCAAATCATCTTCATCAATGGTTAGATGTTTATAAGCATCAATTTTATTAAAAACCATTATTGTAGGTTTGTTGTTACTTTTAATGTCTAACAAGGTTTGATTGACAGATGCAATATGATCTTCAAAATCGGGATGCGAAATATCAACCACATGCAGTAATAAATCTGCTTCACGAACTTCATCAAGGGTACTTTTGAAAGAATCTACCAATTGTGTAGGCAATTTTCTAATAAAACCAACAGTGTCAGACAATAGAAAGGGTAAGTTTTTTATCACCACTTTACGTACGGTTGTATCTAAAGTTGCAAACAATTTGTTTTCTACAAAAACCTCACTTTTGCTTATCACATTCATCAATGTCGATTTTCCAACATTGGTATAACCTACCAGTGCTACTCTAACCATCGCGCCACGATTGCTTCGTTGCACCGACATTTGTTTGTCTATAATTTTTATTTTATCTTTTAGCAAAGCAATTCGATCTCGCACAATACGTCTGTCGGTTTCTATTTCTGTTTCTCCTGGACCACGCATTCCTATCCCACCTTTTTGGCGCTCAAGGTGTGTCCACATTCCAGAAAGTCTCGGTAGTAAATATTGACATTGCGCCAGTTCTACTTGTGTTCTTGCATAAGATGTTTCAGCTCTTTGTGCAAAAATATCTAGAATCAGATTGGTTCTGTCTAGTACTTTGCAATTAAGAAGTTTGGTAATGTTTTTTTGTTGTGATGGCGATAATTCATCATCAAAAATAACGGTTGTTATATCATTTTCTTTAACATAATGGTGAATTTCATCCATTTTTCCTGTTCCCAAAAAAGTTTTTGGATTCGGTCGTTCCATTTTCTGAAAAAAACGTTTTATAACTTCGCCACCAGCTGTAAAAGTTAGAAATTCTAACTCATCAAGATACTCTGTCAGCTTCTCTTCTGATTGATTTTGAGTGATTATTCCAACAATTACCGTTTTTTCGAAATTTGTATTTTGTATTTCTAACATAGCTTCTAATATAATACAAAGCTAGTGATTTACAATAGAAATCCGCTTTTTTTATTACTCAATAAAATGCTTTTCTTTGCATTAATTCGTTAAAAAGTAAATTTTTATTAAAGGTTTCATAATTTTTGTTAAATTTGAAACTCAAAAATTACAATACATTCTATTAAACCAATTAAATTTTCATTTTATGAAAAAAATTATTTTTATTATTTTAATGTCATTTATTTCGTTTCTGGGTTTATCTCAGCCACTTATAAATGAAAATTTCGACAATGGAATTCCTACAGATTGGGCAGTTTTAGACAATGGCGTAGGGACCATTCAAAGTTGGAGTACAACCTCAGTAGCCTCTAGTGTTTATGGCGGTGTAGGAAAATCTGCAGAGGTTAAAACAGAATTCGTTGGTCAAGGAAATACCGCTGAGGATTGGTTAATTTCTCCTCTAAATGTTATTCCTGTTAATCATCAATTAAAGTTTTTTACCAGAAAAGGTTTACCAGGAAACAGAGGTGCGATTTATCAAATTCGTGTTTCAACTCCAGCGGCAACTGGTCAAAATGATTTGGCAAATTTTGTAATAGTAAAAACTTATACTGAGGACGAAATTGCAGCAGTATATAATGTCTATGAAGAAAAAATAGTAAGTCTAGCAGAATATACAGGAAATAGATATGTAGCTTTTGTAAAAGTTTATAATCAAACCACCGCTTCTGCTTCTGGAGACAAATGGTTGGTAGATAATGCAAAAATTGTTCAAGAATGTATAGCACCTACAATTTTAGCAGCTACATTAGTATCTTCTGGAACATCAAGTATTGGATTTACAGGTACTGTAGTTGCAACTAATTTTGATTATGAATATGGTCAAACAGGATTTGTATTAGGAACAGGAACTCCAATTCTTAATTCAACT
>JAYTVI010000068.1:0-2061 GCA_043744095.1 Flavobacterium sp. | reverse complement strand
TCAAAAACTGTTTGAACTCTTTTTATCGAAAGCGAATCGTTGTAGGTATTTGTGCCTTTCCAATCGCAATACCCATAAATTTTTGAAACTTCGATAGCATTGTTTTCTGAAAGCCAAGTTTGAAGTTCTTGCAAAGCAGATTGATTTAGAATATGCTGATCAAAATCGAAAAAGACACTTTTTTTTTCTTGAGCAAAAACTGTCAAGAAATTAAAAAGAAACAAAAAACAAATGGCTTTCAGGTTCATTTTTAAGAATTTAAAATCAATTTTCTACAATCAAAATCTCGACTCTTCGGTTTGCTGCTCGTTGTGATTCGTCTTTTTCAGGCAAAGCAAAAACAGGCTGTGTGCTTCCTAATCCTTTAAAGGTCAGTCGATTTTCGTTAATACCATTAGCTACTAAAAAATTGTTGATAGCTTTGGCTCTTTGTGTTGATAAGTCTACTCTATCAATTGGCATACAGCACAAATGACCTTGAATTTCAATTTTTAGCTTAGGATTGTTTTGCAAAACCAATAGCAACTCATACATTTTTCCTTTAGATTCAGGAACTACAATATACGTATTTATTTTGAAATTTAAGTTTTCTATTTTGAGTTTTTCTCCAATATTTGCCTCTTGAATTTTTTTCATAAATTCTCGATTTAATTTAAATTCTGATTTGCTTCCGTCTGGGTTTTCAAAAGACAATTTTTCGGGATAAACGATTTCTAATTTGGGTTCAGGAATTACAACAACTTCTTTTATTTTTAGAATTTCGTTTTCTCTTGCTAAATCTTTTTCTTCTATAAAAAACAACGTAACTTTTCGGTTTTGAGCTTTTATTTTAGATAAATTATGCAATTCGCCAAAGCTTCTTGTTTTAAAATCATCTCTAATTTTGACTTTGTTTTTTATGAGATTATAAATAGCGTTAATGCGATTTTTCGCCAAAGTATCGTTGTATCCGTTAGAACCATCTTCATCACAGAAACCATAAATACCAACAATTTTTACTTTTGAATTATTGGTTACCCAATTTTCAAGATTTAATTTTTCTTTTGAGGTTAAATCAAATTTGTTGCTTTCAAAAAAAATCGAGAATTGTTCTTGTGCTTTTGCACTAAAACCCATTGTAAGCAAAAATAGCAGTTGAAAAAGTGTTTTCATTTGTATATAACGCAATTTATAAAAATTAATTTCATTATTCAAAAGTAATACCAATTTGAAGTTTTTCGTGTATTTTTTTTATTTAAAAAAAATCGAATTCTCAGTCAAACGCTTCAAATTCTAATTCAAACCCATCGAATTCTAATTCACTACACTAAAAAACAAATTTATTCGTATCTTTATAAAATCAAAACTATTCATTTTTAAAAATTATTCTAATGAAAAAATGTATTACTCTTACTTTTATTGTATTCGGTTTGATTTGCCAAGCGCAATCTGCAATACAAACGATCAATTCTGGAAGTGTTATTGATCCAAAATCTATGATTTCTGTTGGCGAAATTTATATAACACCTGCAAATGCAAATCTACCTAGTTCTGGAATTATTGGAATTCTCGCACAAGTCAATCAACAACAATTAGAAGTCAATCAATTTGCTTTGACAGAAAACATTAGCGTGTATCCTAATCCTACGGTTGCTAAAATTTATTTTGAATCGAAAGAAAATCTTCAAAATCAGAAAGTTGCTGTTTATGACAATTTAGGAAAATTGATACGACAAACTAAAGTAGCAACAGACAATTCGGTTGATTTAGAATCACTATCAAGTGGAATATTTGTTATTCAATTGAATGATAATAATGTGAATTCTTTTAAAATTATTAAGCATTAAGAAATTCAATTTCAATTTCAATTGCAAAAATCAATTTCAATTGCAAAAATCAATTTCAAGATTCAAATACTATTTAAAAATTTAAAATTATGAAAAAAATTATAACTATTCTAGCTATTACATTATCAAGTTTTGTTTTCGCACAAGTTCCGCAAGGTATTTCGTATCAAGCTATTGCAATGGACAATTCGGGTAATCCTGTTGTGAGTGCCAATGTAGGTTTGCGACTTTCTAT
>JAYTVI010000067.1:0-25688 GCA_043744095.1 Flavobacterium sp. | reverse complement strand
AAAAGAGTATAAAGAAAACAATTAATTTTTTCATGTTATTTTTTAGTAGCCGAATAGATTGTTGCTACTCCAAATGTTTGAGGCAAATCTACTACATCTATAAACCCAATTTTCTTCAAAATATTGTTTAACTTTTCTCCAAAAGGAAAATTTGCTGCCGATTCAGACAAATATCCATAAGCGCTATTGTCTTTTGAGAAAAGTTTTCCAATGATAGGAAGAATATTTTTAGTATAAAAATAATACCCTTGCTTGTAAGGACTTTTTGTTGGGTTTGAAGTTTCTAATATTACAAATATACCATTTGGTTTAAGTACACGCAGTATTTCGGTTAGTCCTTTTTCTAGATTTTCAAAATTTCTGATTCCAAAAGCAACCGTTATTGCATCAAAAGTATTGTCTTCGAAAGGCATTTTTTCAGAATCTGCCAAAAGCATTTCTATTTTAGTAGAAAGATTTTTATTTGCAATTTTTTGAATACCTATGTCAAGCATTCCTTTCGATATATCAAGGCCAATAATTTTTTCAGCGCTAGTATTTGCCATCAAAATAGCCAAATCTCCTGTTCCTGTAGCAATATCTAAAATGGTTTTTGGTTTTTTTTCAGCAACCATTTTCAAAACTTTTTTGCGCCATTTTACATCTATCCCAAACGAAATTACTCTGTTTAATTCGTCATAATTTCCGGAAATAGTATCAAACATATGGGCTACCTGCTCTTTTTTTGATAAGGAAGACGATTTGTAAGGTGTGATATTTTTTGACATTTTTTTATTTTATGCAAAGATAATACTTTAAAAACCAATCTAAAAATGGTAAAAAAATTGATTTTAATCCTATTAAAAATTTTAACATAAAATAATTGAAAAATCCCCATATATGGGGATTGTTTGGTGTTGTTTTATAGTTCAACTTTGTAAAATAATAAACAAATAATTTTTTATAAAAAAAAATCAAGATTATTAATAACCGAAAGAAGGACTTAATTACTTATAAATTTCGTCAGTTTTTCTAATAACAAACAAACAAGTGTATTTTTTTTGAGACATTGAAAATATTACAAGCCATAAAATAGAATTTTAATTAAGAGGTTACATTATCGTTTATTTTTATTGTTTTAGTGGTATTTTATTATAAAAATATTTTTGAAATTATTTCAAAAATTCTACAAGCAATTGTTTTACTACAAAAACAATCTTGTCGAGATGATTATGTTAGATAAAATGTTTTAGGATAGGTTATTATTATGATTGAGAGTTGAGTTAAATTTAGTTGTTTGAAACATCCCTCAAAAAGGGATGTTTTTTTATTTTCTAACATAGGTTTGATAACTAAAATCATAATTATGAGTTTCGTCTTTTGTATGATGCTCGTCAAGAATTAGTCTCCAATTTTTTAGATTTATTTCTGGGAAAAAAGTATCGGCATCAAAGGATTCATAAACGCGAGTAATTTCTAATTTATCCGCAAGAGGCATACTTAATTTATAAATTTCGCCACCTCCAATAATAAAAGTAGCTTCTTGTTTTGGTACTTTCAACAATGCTTCTTCTATAGAGCTTACAACGATGCAACCATCTGGTTGATAGGTTTTATTTCTAGATATGATAATATGAGTTCTATTAGGAAGCGGTTTTGGGAAACTTTCAAATGTTTTTCTTCCCATAATTATATAATGTCCTGTTGTGATGGCTTTAAATCTTTTGAAATCTTTTGGTAAATGCCAAACTAAGGTGTTGTTTTTTCCTAATTCGTTATTTTTTCCAATTGCAGCAATTAGTATTATCATAGTTGGTTATTTTTTGCTTCAATATTGGATTGAAATTCAGCAATTTTGCGCTCTTGTTTTTCAATAAGTTTATTGATTTGTTCTCTTTCCCAGTTTTTATTCATAAAACTATCGGTAATAAATACTTTTATAAAATGAAGTATAAAAAGAAAAACCCAAACAGTTATAATCCATAAATACCACCTATTAGGTTCGCCAATCTTCAATAATACATTTACCACAAAAAGAAACAAACTGCCAATGACCATTATAACAAAATGAAAATATAAATTCTTTTTTTGTTTTAATCTTCTTCTTGCGTATTCATAAAGTTCGTGTTGATTGTTGTCCATTTTATACAAATTTCAAAAGTTAATTAACAAAATAAATTTTCCATCACAAATTTACATTTTAATATTCAAATTTATGTAGGTGTTTTTTTTGTATTTTTAACCTGAAAATATTAGCGTATGAAATTGTACTTAAATTTATTGTTTTTTATTACCGCATTTCAAATATTTGCTCAAGAAACAAAGTTACCTGCTCCAATGATTGCTGTCGATTCATTATATAGAGAAGATCAGTTTTATGCTGGTTTTACTTATAACATTTTACGTAATAGACCTACAGGTGTAACTCAAAATAAATTTTCATCAGGTTTTATTTTAGGTGTTTTAAGAGATTTTCCTATTAATAAAGAACGAACGGTGGCAATTGCTCCTGGTTTAGGGTTGTCATTTAATAAATATTTTCACAGTCTTATTATTTATGACGCTAATAATGTTTCAGTCTACACTTCAATCCCTAATGGTCGTCCTTATATCAAAGATAAGTTAGAGCAACTTTTTATTGATGTGCCTATAGAATTTCGTTGGAGAACTTCGACACCCGAAACTCATAAATTTTGGCGAATATATTCTGGAATAAAATTCAGTTATCTTATTTATGACAAGTATATTTATAAAGATGATTATGGTAAAACAAAATTGTTTAATAATCCAGGCTTAAACAATCTTCAAGTAGGTACCTATGTGGCAATGGGAAGAAATACTTTAAATTTTTATGTGTATTACGGATGGGTACCTTTATTTAAATCGTCTGCAAAAATAAATAATGAAAACGTTGGGCTAAACACACTCAATCTTGGTTTGATGTTCTATGTTTTATAGCCAATAAGGCCATAAAATTAGTTGTGGAATCATTCCAACAAAAAAACCAATGATTAATTCTTTGTTTGTATGAGCATTCATTATTATTCTTGAAGCTGCTACAATACCATTAATTGCAATTAAAAACGAAATTGGATAAGAAATATTTACTTGATTATGCAAACTTAATCCAATAACAAAAGCTGTCAAAGTACTTATTCCTAACATATGAAGACTTGCTTTTATTTTTATAAATGATAATCCTAATACAATTAAGGTACTTAATAAACCACCAATTAAAAAATAAAAAAGTTCTGGAATTCTGCTAAATGTTATCCCTTTTGTTATTAATATTAGTAATAAAGCTGATTGAATAAAAAGTGGAATTTTGCGTTGTGATAAATCTGAAACCATCATAGAATCTACTTTCCCTAATGTTTTTAGTAAATAAAAAAACGAAATTGGAATTAGAATTGTGATTATAGTAATTTGAAAAAGAATCAAATATTTCTGAATTGCTTCAAAGTAATTTTCGTTGTATGCAAAGTAAAAAAAAGCACCAAAAAGCGGGATAAAAATTGGATGAAATAGATAAGAAAAAAGGACAAGTGTTTTTTTCAAAATATATAAATTGTAACTAAAATTACATTTTTTTTCTCATTCTAGCAACCGGTATGTCCAGTTGTTCTCTATATTTTGCAATAGTTCTTCTAGCAATAGGATAGCCTTTTTCTTTTAGAATTTCTGCCAATTGATCATCAGGAAGTGGTTTGTGTTTGTCTTCTTCTTCGATGGTATTTTGTAGAATTTTTTTAATTTCTAGTGTAGAAACATCTTCCCCTTGGTCATTTTTCATGGCTTCAGAGAAAAATTCTTTGATAAGCTTTGTGCCATAAGGAGTTTCTACATATTTGCTATTGGCAACACGAGAAACAGTAGAGATATCCAACCCAACAGTATCGGCTATGTCTTTCAGAATCATAGGCTTAAGCTTTGTTTCATCACCTTCTAAAAAATATTCTTCTTGATAATGCATTATAGCATTCATAGTTACAAAAAGGGTTTCTTGACGTTGACGAATAGCATCAATAAACCATTTTGCTGAATCTAATTTTTGCTTTATAAATTGTACTGCATCTTTTTGTGAGTTCGACTTGTCTTTAGAATCTTTATAGGTTTGCATCATTTCTTTATAGTCTTTTGAGACGTGTAATGAAGGAGCATTTCTTCCGTTTAATGTCAATTCGAGTTCGCCATCAACAATTCTAATTGCAAAATCAGGAACTACATTTTCGGTAATTTTATTGTTTCCAGTAAAAGAACCACCAGGTTTTGGATTTAATTTTTCTATTTCGTGAATAGCTTTTTTGAGTTGCTCGTTAGAAACATTGTATTTTTGAAGTAACTTATCGTAATGCTTTTTGGTAAATGCATCAAACTGGTTTTCAATAATATCCGTTGCCAATGCTACATATTCGGTTGGCGTTTTGTGTTTCAATTGTAATAATAAACATTCTTGCAAATCTCTAGCACCAACACCAGAAGGTTCAAGTTCGTGTATGACGTGTAACATTCTTTCGACTGTTTTGTCATCTGTATAAATTCCTTGAGTAAACGCAAGGTCATCAACAATATCGGCAATACTTCTGCGGATATAACCCATATCATCAATACTTCCTACAAGAAATTCTGCAATTTCACGCTCATCTTCGTTTAGAATAAAAGTATTTAACTGATTAATTAAATCCTGATGAAAACTTACTGGTGATGCCAACGGCGATTCTCTATCATCATCGTCATCACTATAATTGTTAGACTGGGTTTTATATTCTGGAGTTTCGTCGTTGCTCAAATATTCATCAATATTTATGTCTTGCGTATCAATAGACTCGTTGTCATCATAATCATCAAACTCATCATTGTTATCAAACTCATCTTTTTCGTACAATTCTTCATCATCATTTCCTCCTTCTAAAGCAGGATTTTCATTCATCTCTTCTTTTAATCGTTGCTCAAATGCTTGCGTAGGCAATTGTATCAACTTCATCAACTGAATTTGTTGAGGTGATAATTTTTGAGATAATTTTAGATTGAGAAATTGTTTTAACATTATTATTTTATAGTTAAAGGTTTAAAAGTTTAGATGGTTTAGTTTTTAAGATAGCTCCTAAACTTTTAAACCCTCTAAACCTTCTAAACTTATTTTTAAAATTCTGCACTTCCAGGCGTTCTCGGAAACGGAATTACATCACGAATATTGGTCATTCCTGTAATAAAAAGAACTAATCTTTCAAATCCTAATCCGAAACCTGAGTGCACTGCCGAACCAAATCTGCGTGTGTCAAGATACCACCAAAGTTCTTCTTCGTCAATGCCTAACGCTTTCATTTTATCAACTAAAACATCGTAGCGCTCTTCACGTTGTGAACCTCCGACGATTTCTCCAATTCCTGGGAAAAGAATATCCATCGCACGAACTGTTTTTCCGTCTTCGTTCAATCGCATGTAAAATGCTTTAATATTGGCTGGATAATCAAACAAAATTACCGGACATTTAAAATGTTTTTCAACCAAATAACGTTCGTGTTCAGATTGCAAATCAGCACCCCATTCGTTGATGATATAATTGAATTTTTTCTTTTTATTTGGAGTAGAATCTCTTAAAATAGCAATAGCTTCGGTGTAAGAAACTCGTTTGAAATTATTTTCTAATACGAAATTTAATTTTTCTAACAAAGCCATTTCACTTCTATCGGCTTGTGGTTTTGATTTTTCTTCTTCTAATAAACGACTTTCTAAAAATTTCAAATCGTCCTGACATTTATCCATTGTGTATTTGATTACATATTGAATAAAATCTTCTGCCAAATCCATATTATCATTCAAATCATTGAAAGCAACTTCGGGTTCAATCATCCAAAATTCAGCCAAATGGCGTGAAGTATTTGAATTTTCAGCTCTAAAAGTTGGTCCGAAAGTGTAAACTTGACCTAATGCCATTGCAAAAGTTTCAGCTTCTAATTGTCCAGAAACGGTAAGATTAGTTTCTTTTCCAAAGAAATCTTCTTTATAATTTACTTTTCCGTCTTCGGTTCTTGGTGTGTAGTCAAAAGGTAAAGCCGTAACTTTAAACATTTCGCCAGCACCTTCAGCGTCTGAACCAGTAATGATTGGTGTGTTTACATACACAAATCCTTTTTCTTGAAAATAATTATGAACAGCAAATGAAAGCACAGAACGAACTCGCATAATTGCTCCAAAAGCATTAGTTCTAACTCTTAAATGTGCATTTTCTCGCAAGAATTCTAACGAGTGTTTCTTGGGTTGCATTGGAAACTTCTCTGCATCAGAATCACCCAGAATCTCTAATTTAGTAACTTGAATTTCATATTTCTGTCCTGCACCTTGACTTTCAGACAACGAACCAGTTACCGAAATTGCTGCACCAGTTGTAATACTTTTTAAAGTTTGATCTGGTGTGTTTTCAAAATCGACTACACACTGAATATTATTGATTGTCGAACCATCATTCAATGCTATAAACTGATTGTTTCTAAAAGTCCTTACCCAACCTTTGGCATTTACTTCTGAAATAGTGGTTTTGCTATTCAGTAATTCTTTAACTTTTGTATGTTTCATTTTTTAGAACTTTTAGATTAATTAGATTTTTGAATTGTTAGATAAAAATCTTTAAAATCGTAATGCAAATATAATTTTTTTATTTTTCTTCAATAGTTTCATCTTCTTCATATTCATCAACTTGTGATTTAAGAATGTTTAAAGAAGATTCGTCGATTGTATCTCCTTTTCTTCCCCATTTTTCAGTTGTTAATACTAATGCTGGTAAAACTAATAAATTGGCAAACATTGCAAAGGTTAATGTTACCGAAATTAATCCGCCAAGAGCAATTGTACCACTAAAACTAGAAAGTGTGAAGATAGCAAATCCAAAGATTAAAACGATAGAAGTGTAAAAAGTGCTTACGCCAGTTTCGTGTAATGCACTAATTACAGATTTATTAATTTTACCATTATTTTGAATCAAATCGTGACGGTATTTTGCCATAAATTGAATGGCATTGTCTACAGAAATTCCAAAAGCGATACTAAAAACCAAAATGGTAGAAGGTTTCAGAGGAATTCCGAAATAACCCATCAAACCAGAAGTAATACACAACGGAAGAATATTTGTAACAACTGATGCAAAAATCATTTTCCAAGAACGAAACATATAAGTCATTAATCCTGCAATCAATAAAATTGCAAAAATTAAAGATTCGATAAGATTCCCTACTAAATAAGTTGTGCCTTTTTGAAAAACCAATGCTTTACCTGTTAGTTTTACTTCATATCTTTCTTTTGGAAAAATTTGATTTATTCTTTTGTGGAGTTTAGCTTCAACTTTTGCCATTGCTTCAGTTCCAATATCTTTCATAAAAGTTGTAATTCGAGCATATTGTCCTGTCGAATCTACATAGCTTTTCATCAAATTTTCTTTAGAATTTTTAGTGGCATTTTTGGCATATCCTAATATAAATGCTTGTTCCTGTGAAGTTGGCAAATCATAATATTCTGGATTGCCATTATAATAAGCTTGTTTAGAATATTTTACCAAATTTACAATAGAAACTGGTTTTGAAAGTTCAGGAATGCTGTCAATGGTTTTTTGTAATTCGTCCATTTTTCTGATGGTAGACGATTTCATCACTCCTTTTTTCTTTTTGGTATCAATCATTATTTCTAAAGGTTGAACACCATTAAATTCTTTTTCGAAAAACAAAATATCTTTAAAAAACGAAGCGCTTTTGGGCATTTCACCTATTAAACTTCCTGATACTTTCATTTGTGAAACACCAATAACGCTAAAAATTAATAACAATCCATAAATGGCATAGATGTAATTTCTTTTGTATCTAACAATACTTTCTACCCAATTTAATATTGATGAAAGATAGTTTCTCGTTAAATGATTTAAGTGCTTTTCTTTTGGAGCAGCCATAAAACTATAAATAATAGGAACTACTACAAGCGTTAACAAATAAACCGTTATAACATTTATTGATGTTACCAATCCGAATTCATAAAGCAAATCGTTTCCAGTAATCATAAATGTTGCAAAACCTATTGCGGTTGTCATATTGGTCATCAATGTTGATACTCCAATTTTAGAAATAACACGTTGTAATGCTTTGGCTTGATTGCTATGAATTTTTATTTCTTGTTGGTATTTATTGATGAGAAAAATACAATTTGTGATTCCGATTACAATAATCAATGGCGGAATAATTGCAGTAAGAATCGTGATTTTGTAATGAAATAATCCGAGAGTTCCGAAAGACCACATTACTCCAAAAATTAAAATACAAATAGAAATAAATGTTGCTCTAAACGAACGAAAGAATAAGAAAAATATTAATGATGTGATGAATAATGCTGCGCCAATAAAAAGCCCAATTTCACCCTTCATATTTTCGGTATTTATCGTTCTAATATAAGGCATACCAGATACCCTTAAATCAATACCGGTTTGTTTTTCGAATTTATCAACTTCTGGAACTAGAACATTTAAGATAAATTCTTTTCTAATAGGAGAGTTTACGACCTTTTTGTCTAGATATAAAGCACCTCGAATACTTCCTGATTTTTTGTTAAATAATAATCCTTCATAAAAGGGCAAATCATTGAATAATTGTTTTTTTATAGTAGTAAGATAGTCTTGATTTTTTGTTAGTTTTTGATCAATAAGTGGCACCAATTGAAATTTTTCTTTGATAGTGTCCTTTTCTAATTTTTTTAAATCATTTATCGAAACTACTAATTCTATTTCTTTATGCTTTTTTAAAGCATTCATCATTTGAGTCCAAGCTGCAAATGCTTTTGGTGTATAAAAAGTGTCATCTTTTACTCCAATTACAACCAGATTTCCTTCTTCACCAAAAGTGTTCAAAAACTGAGTATAATCTTTATTTGCAGGATGATTTTTTGGCAATAAATTAGCTTCATTGTAGGTCATTCCAACATTTTTCCATTGAAATGCTAGAAAAACGGTAATTAAAAAAACAATAATTAATATTGTAATTCTATTGCGTAGTACAATACCAGCAATAAATTCCCAAAAACCAACTTTTATCTTCTTTTTCATTTGAAATTTTAAAACGAGTGCAAAGGTAAGCAAAGAAGAGAAAATTTACTCATAGATTGAAGAGTTTTATTAGATTAAAAGTTATTTTTTTTAATAGGTATTAAATTTTCATTACTATTTTTTGTGAACTAATAATTTATATATTTGAATGCATATCTATGCAGTGAATTTGCAGTATTAAAGCAATCCTTTTTTCTATGAAAAATTTTAAAAATTCTATTTTTTATATTACCGTTACAGGAGGTTTTTCAATAGTGATATATTGGATTCTTTCTAAAGGAAAATTATTAGAAGAGGGTAGAGAAGTTGTTTTAGTTCCTGTAAAAAACAACCAATGGGTAGAATTTTTAAATTCGATGTTGCACAATTTACAGCATCCATTAGCAATTTTGCTTGGGCAAATTATTACTATTATAATTGTTGCCCGTTTTTTTGGTTGGATTTTTAGAAAAATAGGTCAACCTACCGTCATTGGCGAAATAATTGCTGGTATTGTTCTTGGGCCATCATTGTTAGGGATGTATTTTCCAGAATTTTCATTGGCATTATTTCCAGTTGCCTCTTTAGGAAATTTACAGTTTTTAAGTCAAATAGGACTAATACTTTTTATGTTCGTTATAGGAATGGAACTTGATCTTAAAGTTCTTAAAAACAAAGCTAATGATGCTGTAGTTATTAGTCATGCAAGTATTGTCATTCCATTTGCTCTTGGAGTAGGATTGGCTTATTTTGTTTACCATCGTTTTGCACCACAAGGTGTAGAATTTTTATCTTTTAGTTTATTTTTAGGTATTGCAATGAGTATCACCGCATTTCCAGTATTGGCAAGAATTGTTCAAGAAAGAGGTTTGCATAAAACCAAATTAGGAACAATAGTCATAACTTGTGCAGCTGCAGATGATATTACTGCTTGGTGTATTCTAGCAGCTGTAATTGCTATAGTAAAAGCAGGTTCGTTTATAAGTTCGATGTATGTGATAGGTTTAGCAATTGCATATGTTATCGTAATGCTTTTTATTGTAAAACCTTTTTTGAAACGAATTGGAGAATTATATAAAACAAAAAATAAGTTGAACAAACCTGTTGTTGCCATATTTTTCCTTACTTTAATAATATCCTCTTACACGACCGAAATTATTGGAATTCATGCACTTTTTGGCGCTTTTATGACAGGTGCAATTATGCCAGATATTACCAAATTTAGAGCTATTTTTATTGAAAAAGTAGAAGACGTTTCGGTTATTCTTTTATTGCCTTTATTTTTTGTTTTTACTGGTTTGAGAACTCAAATTGGGTTGATTAACGATCCTTATTTATGGAAAGTTACTGGTTGTATCATTCTTGTAGCTGTAATCGGAAAATTTGTAGGAAGTGCTTTGGCAGCAAAATTTGTTGGTCAGAATTGGAGAGATAGTTTAACCATTGGTGCTTTAATGAATACTAGAGGATTGATGGAATTGGTTGTATTAAATATTGGTTATGATTTGGGAGTATTGACCTCAGAAATATTTACAATGATGGTGATTATGGCACTTGTTACTACTTTTATGACTGGTCCAGCTTTAGATTTAATCAACCTTGTTTTTAAAACCAAAGATATACTAATTCCCGAAACTATTGGAAATGGAAACACTTATAAAATTTTAATCTCTTTTGGAAATAACGAAAAAGGAAAATCGTTACTGCGAATAGCCAATAGTTTAATAAAAAAACAACGAGAATCTGCAAGTATAACTGCAATGCATCTTACTATGAGCGATGAAATGCATTCTTATAATCTTGAAGATTTTGAAAAAAAACGCTTTTCTCCTATCATTGAAGAGTCTAAAATATTAAAACAAGAAATCACAACAATATTTAAAGCCACTATAGATATAGAAACTGATATAGCAGAAATTGCCAATCAAGGTGAATATGATTTGTTGTTGGTAGGTTTGGGTAAATCTATATTTGAAGGTACATTACTTGGTAAAGTTTTAGGTTTTACAACCAGGATAATAAATCCAGATCGATTAATAGATAAATTTATTGGTAAAGAAGGCTTGTTCGAAAACTCTCCGTTTGATGAGAGAACTCGTCAAATTATTTCTAAAACCAAAATGCCATTGGGAGTTCTAATCGATAAAGATTTGCAAAATGTGAACCGAATTTTTGTTCCAATGTTTACACCAGATGATTCCTTTTTGATGGATTATAGCCAAAAACTAATTTACAACAATGACTCTAAAATTACAGTTTTAGACATCAATAATTTAATTAAGAATAATTTCTTGATGGAAAGTGCTATAAGTTCGCTTGAAAAGAAATTCCCCGACAATATTACATTGTTGCACGATAGAGTGATGAAAAAAGAATTTTTGTCTAAACAAGATCTTATGATTATTAGTCTAGAAAGTTGGAAAAATCTCGTAGATTCTCAAAGTGTTTGGTTGAGCAATGTACCTTCGGTTTTAATTATTAAACCCTAATTTCTATAATCCCAAATCTAACTGAAAGGAAATTTTAAGTGCAATATTATCTTCAAATCTTGCTAAACTATTTGGCCCGTGTCTAAAAAACAAATTCAGTCCAAAACCACTATAAATTTTATTGACTTCAACTCCGCTTTCAATAAAACCTTTTTCTAAAGTTTTAAACGGAAAACTTTTATGTTGCTCAGGATGATCTAATGTGCCATATACAAAACGGGTTACGGCAGTTATTGTTGGGCTTAATTTATTTCCGATTCTAATTTTATTAAAACTGTGTTTTGCCTGGAATAAAGCATATTTACTAGAGAAAAATTCGTTATAATACATTGTTTCAAAACTGTTTTTTCCAGCAAAAGTTATTCTTTTCAACAAAGTGTTTCGGTCTAGATTATTTGGTGCCACACTATACAAATGCGTTAATGGAATTTCACCTATTCCCAAACCTGATTGAAAAAGAAAAGAGGTTTTTTGTCCTGACAAATACGAAATATCGTGTTCTATTTTTAAATCGATTTTAGTAAAATCAAAATTGCTTTCTAGAATATTTGGAATTGATTTTGTAATCTGAAATGAAAATTTAGGGAATCTTTTTTCGATTTCTATTCTACCAACAGGGGTTTGCATAATACTACTAAAGGGATTCCATTGAATGGCAAATTGTGCAGTAGTAATGTTGTAAAACCGATACTCAATTTCCTTAGGCATAAAACTGTATTTGAATAACGGATTTATTTCAGATCGAGAGATGCCAAAATAAGTTTCTGTTTTAGGAAAATATTTACTTTCTATTGATGCTGAAAAAGTTTTATTTTCATAAAAAGTAGAAACGTTTATAGGTCTAGGGTCATAAATTCTAAAACGTTTGTTTTGAGTAGCAAACTGAATTTGTCCAATTTCACTTAAATCGTCAGAGAAAGAAGCATCAACCCAAGTATTGGTTTGTTTGTCAAGCAAATAAGAAGGATTTAATCCGTATTTAAATTGTCTGTCTTTTAATCCAAAAGCACCAAAAAAACCAATTTTATATTCTTCTGATAACTTATTGTTTGTTGTTCCGCCCAAACCTAATCTAAATCCTTCATAATTGTTGTATTTGATAAGGCTTCTTAAATCAACATCTAAAATGCTAATAGGCAAATATCCATTGATGATTTTTTTGCCCATAAATACTTTTTTCTCAAAATTTTCAACAATAGACAAGCTATCTAAAGCCGAATAAGTATTTATTTTTCTCGAGTCAATAGTGTCTTTTGCAAAAGTCTTCCAATAATTTTCTTTTTTCTCAAAACTACTTTTTGGAACATCAATTGCAATATTTGGCTGAATAATAAAAGTTGGACTGTTTATTTTAATATCAAATGGTTTAGATTCTATTAATAAATAAGACTGATCAGAGGCATCGTTTTGCAACCTTTGATTTGAGTAGGCGCTAAATTTGATTACACCTCCTAATATTTTTATATCGTCACTACTATTTCCTTTAGTTACTGTAAATGTTCTTTTTTCTGGAAACCAAATTTTATGCTCTTTGATATAATTAAAACTATAAACTGCAGAAATAGTCGCTTTGCCATATATTTTATACAAAGCTTTTGCAATACCAAAATTTTCAGCATCTACATACAACAAACCTCTTAAACTACTTTCTTTTGATTTTTTTGGTTGAAAATAAACGCGATATACTTTTCTGTTTTCTATTTTTAAGGAATCAATAAGTTTGTAACTATATAATCTTCTTCCATAATTTGAAATCGGATTCTGAATCGGAATTTCTAATATCTCAAACGGGTTTTCATAAACCGAATACGAAACAAGTTTTAGACCCAAATATTCATACAAAGGTTGTTTGAAACCTGCCATTCGAGTGGCGATAACGGTTTCTTTTCGTTTGTTTTTATAATGTTGAATAAGATTTACTTTCTCAGTTTGATACAAATGCTGTTTTTCGACAATTTTTTTATATCTATAATTAGACGAATCTAGTTTTATAGTCATTTTACCAAAAATATTTCTTTTTTTGATGGTGTCTATTTTGCTAGAAATTAATTTCGGATTTGCAGTAACCAATAAGTGATCATAGTTTTTATATTCAAGGCTTTTAAAGGCAACTTCAGGATTGTTTTTGGGTTTGTTTTCAATGACTTTTTTTACAATTGAATTTACATATTTTTCAGAGTAGATTTCATTATTTGGCTGATTATAATCAAAAACTAATTTTATAAATAAAAATTTTGTTTCTTGATGAAAAGTATAAGTAAAATCGATATATCCTTTGTAACTAAAAACAAGCGGTTTTTTGGTATCAATATTTATTGCAAATCGTCCTTCCCAATCGGTGTAAAAAGTTTTTCCGTCTGTTGTGATTTTTGCAAAAGATACCGGAACAGTAGATTCTGAATCAACAACTTGACCTTTATAGGTTTTTTGTGCCAATACAATTGTAGATAAAAAGAATAGCAAAACACACAAAAAATATTTCATAAACTACCAGTTATTGCTTTACAAAAATAGGAATAAAAAAATCCGTACTACAATTAGAAACGGATTATTAATGAAGATATTAGAAACTAAAATTAAACTTTCATTATTTCGGCTTCTTTATGAACCAAATGTTCATCTATTTTCTTAATATAATTATTGGTTAATGTTTGTACTTGATCTTCTGCACTTTTACAAATATCTTCAGAAGTTCCTTCTTTTTCAAGTTTTTTAATATCAGAGTTGGCATCTTTTCTTACATTTCTAATGCCAATTTTTGCATCCTCAGCTTCTGCTTTGGCTTGTTTTGTCAATTCGCGACGACGATCTTCTGTCAAAGGCGGTACACTTATTATGATAATATCACCATTATTCATTGGATTAAAACCCAAATTGGCAACCATAATCGCTTTTTCTATGGTGTGCAACATGCTTTTTTCAAAGGGTTGAATCGTAATTGTTCTTGCATCTGGCACATTGACATTTGCAATTTGAGAAAGTGGAGTTTGAGAACCATAATAATCTACAAAAACACTTCCTAACATTTGTGGTGAAGCTTTTCCGGCACGTATATTTAAAAATGCTTTTTCTAAATGGGCAATCGTGCCATCCATTGATTCTTCTGTACTATCTAATATAAATTCAATTTCTTCGGTCATATTTTTTGAATTAATTATTTTTGAAATTGTTGTTTTTTTATATCAAAAACGACTTTTACTTTAAATTAAACATTTACTACTGTTCCTATATTTTCGCCAGAACAAATTTTGATAAGATTTCCTTTTTTGTTCATATCAAAAACTACTATTGGCAATTTGTTTTCTTGACTTAAAGTAAATGCAGTGGTATCCATTACATTCAATCCTTTTTTTAAGACATCTTCAAACGATATATAATCAAATTTTATTGCTGTAGGATCTTTTTCTGGGTCAGAAGTATAAATTCCGTCAACACGAGTACCTTTTAAGATAACATCTGCGTGAATTTCTACTCCACGCAAAACAGCAGCTGTATCTGTAGTAAAATAAGGGTTTCCTGTTCCTGCACCAAAAATCACAATTCTACCTTTTTCAAGATGGCGTACGGCTCTTCTTTTAATATAAGGTTCGGCAATTGCTTCAATTTTTAAGGCAGTTTGCAAACGAGTCAACATTCCTTTGTCTTCAAGTGCACCTTGTAATGCCATTCCGTTGATAACGGTTGCTAACATACCCATATAATCACCCTGAACACGATCCATACCATTACTTGCACCAGAAACACCTCGAAATATATTTCCTCCGCCAATTACAATTGCAATTTCAACACCTTTGTCATGAATTTGCTTAATTTCTTCGGCATATTCGGCCAATCTAGCAGGGTCAATTCCGTATTGTCTATCACCCATTAGTGCTTCGCCGCTTAATTTTAGAAGTATTCTTTTGTATTTCATTTTGTGAATCTAGTTGTGTTTTTGAAGTGCAAATATAGTTATTATCTGATAATTTAAAAATTATGATTCAATTCCTCAAACGAACTTTTTGCTGCTTCATATCCAATTTTGAAAATTTCGTCCATTTTCAATTTATTTGTTTCAAATGTACTGTATTTAGTAAGTTTTTTGGGTTCAATTACCCAATCACAATCACTGAATTTTAGCGAATTTGAATGAGCAGAAAGTAAGTCATACGCTCTAGTTGTTACTGCTTTTATTGAATTTAAATCTTGTGCAGTAATTGTATTTATTGGACTCACATAAATTCCGATAATAAAATCACATCTATCTTTGAGTAAATCTGTTGGAAAATGGTTCAAGATACCACCATCGCTATATATTTTTCCGTTGATTACATAAGGAGAAAGTACTCCAGGAAACGCAGATGAAGCTAAAACAGCATCTACCAATTTAGTGTTTTTTGTGAAGACTTTCAACTCGCCTTTTATCATATTGGTGGCTGTAATATGAATTGGAATTTTTAAATCTGCAATTGTAGCATTTTGAAAAATATCTTCAAAATATTTTTTAAATGAATCCGAATCGATAATTCCTGCTTTCAACAAAGTAAAATGTTTCCATTGAAAAAAATAAATCGATTTGAAAAATTCTAAAATTTCTTCTGGGGTTTTTCCCCAAGCATAAAGTGCCGCGACAATAGAGCCAGCACTTGTGCCAGATATTTGAGACGGAAATATATTTTGCTCTTCTAAGAATTTTATAGCGCCAGCTTCTGCCAAACTTTTAGATCCTCCACCAGAAAGCACATAGCCTATTGATTTTTTTTTGAGATTCATTTTTAGTTTGAATTGATTTATTTTGCAATTATAAAAATAGTATTATTTTCATAAAAATCTGGTAAAATTCTAAAAAGTTGTTTTTTTTATTTTATTAAAATTATAAAGCTAATACTGATAAAGATCATAATCTAATCAATAGTTATTCTGTAAATTTGTATAATAAAATCCACTATTGTGAAAATGGTAATTGCCGATAGTCTTTTAAGAAGTCATACTTATCAAGAGTACAGAAAAATTGTATCTGATTTGTTAAATCAAGGTCTTTCTTCAGGAAATGAGCAATCTGAAGATTTAACAAATTATAGCAAACTTAATGAAGTTAGGATGCATCGGTTAGACAAGACAATGGAAATTGATGATATTTATATTGAGCAATTGTTGTCTTTGAAAGGGAAATATATTTGGCTAGTTTTGTCTGAAGGTTGGTGTGGTGATGCTGCTCAATTGTTGCCTGTTTTTAATAAAATGGCTTTGATTTCATTAAATATTGAATTAAAAATTGTTTTTAGAGATGAAAACGAAGCATTAATGAATTTTTTTCTTACAAATGGTTCTAAATCAATACCTAAACTTTTAGTTTTGGAAAAAGAATCTTATAAAGTTTTGAAAAATTGGGGACCAAGACCAAATGGTGCTGCACATTTAATAAAAAGTTACAAAGAGCAATATGGCAAAATTGATGAAACTGCTAAAACAGAAATGCAATTGTGGTATCTTCACAATAAAGGATTTAGTACACAAAAAGAAATTATGGATATGATGCTTTTGCTAGAAAGTAAAAACTAAAAAGTAGTTATTGCTAATCCAAAAGACACTATTGGAACACTTTTGAAAAAATTGTATTTTAATTCGTGCTCAGATAACTCAACATATATAGACAAATCATCTGATTTTTCAATGCCAAAACTAATTTTTTTATATGTACCTATAAGATTTCCTCTGCTTACAGCAATAGATTTTCCTAATCCAGTTTGAACATAAATCCTTATATCATCTCCAAGTTTAGGGCTTAATCTTAAATTTGCAAAAAAGGGTATGGCAACAATTTTTTCTGAAATTTTCCAATCTATTCCAGAGTGAATTCCCACTGAAACCCATTTATTATGATGAAACCCATATCCGAATTTTGAACTCAATCCATCAGGAATAAAGAACGAATTGTTTTTGGTAGTATTGATTTCTGGATTTTCACGATTTGGGTTTCCTTTCATAGGTATCGAAACATCAAATTGTGTATAAGTTATCTTGTTGTTTTGAGCAAAAGTTGAACAAAAGGTAAATAGATTACAAAGTATAATTATTAGAAATCTCATTTATAGTTCTTCTAAACTTCTTTCAAATAAAGTTACATCCATAGCATTTTTTACTTCATAATCTCCAATTTTTGTTCTTCGCAAAACAATCAAATGAGCACCAGATTGGAGCGCTTTTCCAAAATCAAAAGCCAACGAACGAATATAAGTTCCTTTGCTACAAACTACTCTAAAATCTACTTCTGGTAGTTCAATTCTTGTAATTTCAAATTCGTGTATAGTCGTTTTTCTATATGCAATTTCTACAGTTTCTCCCGCTCTTGCATGTTCATATAATCGAACACCATCTTTTTTGATTGCAGAAAAAATGGGTGGTTTTTGATCTATTTCTCCAAGAAATTGAGAAATAGTTTTGTGAATCAAATCTTCATTGATATGCTCAACAGAAAAAGTTTTATCTATTTCGGTTTCTAAATCATAAGATGGAGTAGTAGCACCGATATAAAAAGTACCTGTATATTCTTTGGCTTGACCTTGAAGTTCTGTAATTTTTTTTGTGAATTTCCCCGTGCAAACAAGCAATAAACCAGTTGCCAATGGGTCTAAAGTTCCGGCGTGACCAATCTTAATTTTCTTTAATCCTAGTTTGCTTTTTAATGCCCATTTCATTTTGTTTACCACTTGAAACGAAGTCCAATGCAATGGTTTATCAATGAGTAAAACCTGACCATTTTGAAAATCTTCGGCAGTCATTAAATTACAGTAAGTGGATGAACGAAAAAATGAATCAACAATAAAATCAAACCAACAATAATGCGATAATAGCCAAAAACTTTAAATCCGTTTTTTGTTAAAAATCCAATAAATGATTTTATAGCCAAAAGTGCTACAATAAAAGCAACAATATTGCCAATTATAAGGTAATTTATTTGATCGTGTGAGAGCACAAAACCATCTTTATAATAATCGTAACATTTTTTCAGTGTTGCACCAAACATTGTTGGTACTGCTAGAAAAAACGAAAATTCAGCAGCGGTTGTTCTAGATAATTTTTGTGACATTCCACCAATAATACTTGCGCCACTTCTAGAAACTCCTGGAATCATTGCTAGACATTGAAACAATCCGATTTTGAAAGCTTGTAAATAACTAATTTCTTGTGAATGTTCGGTTTCTTCTTTATTAGTAAACCAATCATCTACTTTTAATAATATAAATCCGCCTAGCAATAAAGAAATAGCAACTGTAACTGGATTTTCTAATAATGCATCAATTTTTTTACTAAACAATAATCCAAAAACTACAGCTGGTATAAAAGCAACTATTAATTTTAAATAGAAATCTATCGATTGAAAAAATCGTTTGAAGTACAATGCTACTACCGATAAGATAGCACCAAGTTGAATGACAATGGTAAATAATTTAGTAAAATCATCTTGAGCAATTCCAAAAAACGAACTCGCAATAATCATATGTCCTGTAGACGAAACAGGCAAAAACTCTGTAATTCCTTCAATTATTGCAAGAATAATGGCTTGTAAAGTATCCATTTATTGCTTTTTTGGATTTTTCAAAATAGAATAAATCGTGATGCCAAAACCTATTAAAACTGTAGTTGGTGCCAATCGAATTCTTCTAAAATCAAAAACAGTTTCGCTAAAAACTTTAGGATTATCACTACCACCACCAGACATAAGTATAAATCCTATGGCAATGACCAGCAATCCTATCAAAAGAATTTTATAATTTATTTTCTCAAAAAGAAAATCAGGTTGTTGCTTATTGTTTTCCATTTAAAACTATTTTTTTGGATATAAATTAATATAAATCGTCAGTTCTCAAATTCAAAAAGCGTTGCGTAGCAAAGAAAGTACTTATCCAAGTAATCAAAATTCCTACAACTAAAACACCAAGCAAAACAGCTCCAATCATCAGTTGATTGTCAAGTAATTTAAAATTAGGATAACTACTATTCAAATAAAACAAAGTTCCTATTAATGCCAAAATTGCCAAAACAGAACCCATTATTCCCAGCTTTACACTTCTAATAATAAATGGTTTTCTAATAAACGATTTTGTAGCACCAACCATTTGCATCGTCTTGATAATAAAGCGATTAGAGTAAATTGACAGCCGCATAGAACTATTGATAAGCAAAACAGCAATAAGCGCCAAAATGCCACTCACAATCAAAATCCACATACTCACTTTCTTGATATTATCATTCACCAAATTCACCAATTGTTTGTCGTATACCACATCCGAAACCATTTCGTTTGAACGCAAATCACCTTCAATTTTTCTAATATTTTCAGTATCAATAAAATCGGCTTTTAAATGAATGTCATACGAGTTTTGCAATGGATTTTCGCCCAAAAAAGTCAAAAAATCTTCACCAATAATATCCGTATGTTGCTTTGCAGCTTCTTCTTTTGTTACATATACAGACGATTTCACATATGGTGCAATTTTCAATTTTTCGCCAAAAGCAACCAATGTACTATCATTGGCTTCATTTTTAAAAAAAACCGTCATTGCAATTTCTTCCTTAAAATCGTCAGACAATTTTTTAGAATTAATTACAAACAAACCCAAAATACCCAAAAGAAAGAGTACCAAAAAAACACTTAATACAACAGAAAAATAAGACGAAATTAGTCTGCGTTTTTGAAATTTTTCGAAAGAAGAACTCATATAGAATTAAAATTATTTGGTAAAAATAATAAAGAATTTGTTTAATCATAGAATATAACGTTCAAACTTTCGACTTTCGTACAATAAATGTAAATTTGCCGTCATAAAATTTGTTTTTTTAAAATTAGGAGCAAATGGCTTGGGCATATTTACCAACCTTTTTCCCGCTGTTTGTTACAATCTGTTCTTGCTTTGCAAGCTCGCAAGTACAGGATTTTCAATTCCATCGGGGCTATTTTTCAAATCATTTTCAAATCCTTAAGACAAAGGACATTAAAAAAAACAATTTGTTACAAAAATTATAAAAACAGGATGTCTTAAACAAGTTATAAAAATGTAAATTTACCGATTATTGTTTTAGTCACAAAGACCAAAATATATTTTTACAAAGAAATTTCTTAAAATAGAATGAAATACCATCACGAAAAAATCGAAGCCAAATGGCAAGAATATTGGGCAAAAAACCAAACATTTGCAGCAACAAACCATAGCAATAAACCAAAATATTATGTGCTCGATATGTTTCCTTATCCATCAGGAGCAGGATTGCACGTTGGTCATCCGTTAGGATATATTGCCTCAGATATTGTATCAAGATTCAAACGTCACAAAGGTTTCAACGTTTTGCATCCACAAGGATATGATTCGTTTGGTTTGCCAGCAGAACAATATGCTATACAAACTGGGCAACATCCAGAAAAAACAACTCGCGAAAACATTGCTCGTTACCGCGAACAATTAGATAGAATAGGTTTCTCATTCGATTGGAGTCGTGAAGTTCGAACTTCAAATCCAGATTATTACAAACATACCCAATGGATTTTTATACAATTATTCAATTCGTGGTACAATAAAAACTCAGACAAAGCAGAAGATATTTCAACATTGGTTTCTCTTTTTTCATCAGAAGGAAATACCAATGTCAATGCCGTTTGCGATGACAATATAGATGCTTTTTCTGCTTCTGATTGGAATTCATTTTCATCAGATAAACAGCAAAAAATTCTTTTACAATATAGATTAACGTATTTGGCAGAAACCGAAGTCAATTGGTGTCCAGCTTTAGGAACTGTCTTAGCAAACGACGAAATAGTCAATGGCGTTTCAGAACGAGGCGGACATCCTGTTATTCGTAAAAAAATGACACAATGGTCAATGCGAATTTCTGCTTATGCCGAACGATTGTTACAAGGTTTAGAAACCATTGATTGGACAGAAAGTTTGAAAGAAAGCCAACGAAACTGGATTGGAAAATCAGTTGGTGCTTCAATAAAGTTCTCAGTTCTCAATTCTCAGTTCTCAGTCAGTGAACTGACAACCAACAACCGACAACCAAAAACAATTGAAGTTTTCACAACTCGTCCTGACACCATTTTTGGAGTAACTTTTATGACTTTGGCACCAGAACACGAATTGGTATCTCAAATTACAACACCAGAGCAAAAAGCAGCGGTTGATGCCTATATAGCATCTACGGCAAAACGCTCTGAACGCGAACGAATGGCTGATGTAAAAACCATTTCTGGTGTTTTCACTGGTGCTTATGCCGAACATCCTTTTACAAAAGAACCAATTCCGGTTTGGATTGGCGATTATGTATTGGCAGGTTATGGTACAGGAGCTGTAATGGCAGTTCCGTGTGGTGATGAACGTGATTATGCGTTTGCCAATTTCTTTAAAGGAACCAACGGAATACCAGCAATTAAAAATATTTTTAATCAAGATATTTCAACAGAAGCATTTGCATCAAAAGATAATTTTAAATTAATAAACTCTGATTTTTTAAACGGACTGAATTACAAAACTGGAACGAAAAAAATAATCGAAGAATTAGAAAAAATAAATCAAGGAAAAGGAAAAACCAATTACCGCTTACGTGATGCTGTTTTTTCTCGCCAGCGCTATTGGGGTGAACCGTTTCCGGTATATTACGTAAATGGTTTGCCACAAATGATTGATGCCAAACATTTACCAATCGTTTTACCAGAAGTGGAGAAATATTTACCAACAGAAGACGGACAACCACCATTAGGAAACGCAACTAATTGGGCATGGGACACAGATAAGTTTTCGGTTGTTAGTTGTCAGTTAATAGATAATGTGAAAATATTTCCTTTAGAGTTAAACACAATGCCAGGTTGGGCTGGAAGTTCGTGGTATTGGATGCGCTATATGGATGCAAACAACGAAAACGAATTTGCAAGTAAAGATGCTCTAAAATACTGGCAAAACGTAGATTTATACATTGGCGGAAGCGAACACGCAACCGGACATTTATTATATGCGCGTTTTTGGAATAAATTTTTAAAAGATAGAGGATTTGCACCAACCGAAGAACCATTTAAAAAGTTGATCAATCAAGGAATGATTTTGGGGAATAGTGCGTTTGTTTATGGATTATATATTAACTCAGTTTCAGGACATAGAAATAAATTTGGACAAAATACAGTTGGAGATAATCTTTTTGGAAAAACAATATTTATTAGTTTAAAATATTATAAAGAGTATTTAAAATTTAGAGATTTATATTATAATTCTAAAGAATATTTTGAGTTTATAAAAAATTATGGTAATACAGATTCTAAATTTAAAGTTCCTCTAAATAGTGGAAGTAAAGTTGTTATGTTTAATTTAGAAAGTGAGATATTAACAGAACTCTCAAATTTATTATTTGAAATTACAACAGTAAACACAACAGGAATTACTCTATATCAAGATTCATTTGAAGTTAATGAGATAAATGATTTGCATGTAGATGTTTCGATGGTCAATTTTTCTGATGAATTAGACATTGAAAGATTAAAAAATTGGCGTTCTGAATATAAAGATGCTGTTTTTATTGGTGAAAAAGGAGAAATAATTATAGGAGAAAATGATGTTTATAAAGTTGGCAGAGAAGTAGAAAAAATGTCAAAATCAAAATACAATGTTGTCAATCCAGATGATATTTGTAACGATTATGGCGCAGATACCTTGCGTTTGTACGAAATGTTTTTGGGTCCGTTGGAGCAAGCAAAACCTTGGAATACAGCAGGAATTACTGGTGTTTCAGGCTTCTTAAAAAAATTGTGGCGTTTGTATTTTGAATCCCCATCTAACTTCCCCAATGGGGAAGAACAGAATAGTTTGAATGTAAGCAATGACGAACCAACAGCAGAAATGTACAAATCATTGCACAAAACCATCAAAAAAGTCACCGAAGATATCGAGAATTTCTCGTTCAATACGTCGGTTTCGCAGTTTATGATTTGTGTAAACGAATTATCAACTTTAAAATGCAATCATCGAAAGATTCTAGAGCCATTAGCAATTGTAATTTCACCTTATGCACCACATATTGCTGAGGAATTATGGTCGCAATTGGGTCACGAAGGATCAATTTCTACTGTTGATTTTCCTTTGGTAAATGAAAATTACATAATCGAATCTGAAAAAGAATATCCTGTTTCCTTCAACGGAAAAATGCGTTTTACCATCAAGTTGCCATTAGATTTAACAGTGCCACAAATACAAGAAATTGTTATGGCAGATGAGCGAACCATCAAGCAACTAGAGGGTAGAACACCAAATAAAGTGATTATTATTCCAGGGAAAGTGATAAATTTAGTAGGATAGTTGTTTAAATTGATTTTTGAAGTTGAAATTGCCATTTTGACATTTAAAAATTTTTGGCTTGTGTTTTGATATTTGTTTTGTAATTTTATATCAATATTTAAAATAAAAATTATGGGAATGAGTTATATGGTTTTGGCTGGATTGATTATGCTAGCCAGTTGGTTAGTAAGTAGCCGTTTGAAAAGTAAATTCGAACTGTATTCTAAATTGCAATTGCAAAACGGAATGTCGGGTAGAGAAATTGCCGAAAAAATGTTGGCAGACAATGGTATTCGTGATGTAAAAGTGATTTCTGTAGAAGGTAGTTTGACCGATCATTACAATCCGGTTAATAAAACTGTAAACTTGAGTGAAGCGGTTTATAACCAAAGAAACGCAGCCTCAGCCGCAGTTGCCGCTCACGAATGTGGACATGCGGTGCAACATGCAGTGGGATACAATTGGCTTACAATGCGTTCAAAATTGGTGCCTGTTGTGAGTATTGCTTCAAAATATGTACAATGGATTTTACTAATAGGAATTTTTACTGTTAGAATGTTTCCACAATTATTATTAGTAGGAATTGTGATTTTTGCTGCAACAACGTTGTTTTCAATTATTACTTTACCAGTTGAGTATGATGCAAGTAATCGTGCTTTAGCTTGGTTAGAAAACAAAAATATGCTAACACAACAAGAACATGATGGCGCCAAAGATGCTTTAAAATGGGCTGCAAGAACCTATGTAGTTGCTGCAATTGGATCTATTGGTACACTTTTGTATTATATTATGATTTATACTAACAGAAGATAATATTTTCTTTCATTAAAATTTATATCCGTTTCGTTGAAGCGGATTTTTTTATTTAAAATTTTTAGAATTTTTAAGTTAAAAGTTCATATTGCATTTTTATTTACAATGCAGTTTAGATATTGTAAATGATTAAAAAGTATTACATTCTTTACTCTACAAGCTAGAAAAAAAGACGTTTAAAAATGCAATTTTTGTAAAAAAGGGTTACTTTGTTTTTATATTTTTTTTAAAAAAAGGTAAGAAAAACCCACAAAAACCTATAAATATAGTTAAAATAGTGTTAAACATAACCTATCTATCTATCTATCTATCTATCTGAAATAATTGCTAATTTTAAGAAAAATAATCTTAAAAAGTTAACATATTATGAAAAAATTTACTATATTTACTCAAAAATTAGCAGTTGTTTTTGTTTTAGTTCTTTTTTGTGCTTGTCAAAATGAAGAAGATAGTCAACAAACCAAGACAAATACAAAACTTGCACAACGATTATTTACTCAAAAAGGCAGGTTGATAATAGAAAACGATTCGGATGTAAAGTTCAATTACAGTGTAATGTGTATAGGGACAGAAAACGATATGCCGGACAACAAATATGAATTATCTGGTGTAAATACACGAGAAAAAATTTTAGATCACACAGTATTAACTTTAGATAGTATGAATACTTTGAGTACACCAGGTATAAATCCATTATTGGCTGTAGATTATTGGATGTTTCTGAACACCGCTACAAATGTTTCAGCATCTTACAATGGGTATAATGCAAATAACATTTACGGTAAATATTGCGACCCATTAGATCCTACTCTAGGTAAATACTCGATTTGGAGAGTGCTTGATTTGACCAATGATGATCCTGGTATTAGTTGTGGTGCAACAGGAAGAATAGAACTAAAAATGTGGATGCCTGATGCTGATAATCCTACAACTTCTATTTCAGAAACATTTGGATGTATTGAGTTAAATGTGAGATGTAATTATTTGCCAAATGGTGATATCGTTGTAAATGTTTCTAATCCTCCTTTTTAATTTTTTACCATTATATTGTTA
>JAYTVI010000066.1:0-6684 GCA_043744095.1 Flavobacterium sp. | reverse complement strand
CTCCAACGTTTGAAATAAAGGGTCAAGGGCAATCAAAATTTCACTTTTTCTATTTTTAAAAAAATCAACTAATTGATTTTCAGATTTGTATTTTTTGTTGTAGATTTGCACCGCAGAAATTTCTTAGTGTGACAGATTAAGAAGAAAAACAAATTATGATTAAAAAATGGTTTTTTTACACAAGTCTTATTTTAATAATAGGCTTTTTGAGTTCTGGTTTTAAAAAATTCGAATTAGAAAATTACAATTGGTTTCACGTTGCGCAAAATGAAGAAATTAACTATATGTTTCCTTCAAAAATGCAAAAAGATTATACTAATTTGAACATCCCTTTTACTGGAAAGTTTTTTATTGGTTTTAAAGAAGCTATCGCATTCAAAGAATCACAAGGAAAATATAAAAAAATAAATACTTTAGGATATATGGGAAAATACCAATTTGGTGTCGAAACATTAAAAACGATAGGTATAAAAGACAGTTTGGCTTTCTTAAACAGTCCTAGATTGCAAGAAAAAGCATTTGTTGCCTTGTTGTCTAAAAACAAATCACTTCTAAAAGACGAAATAGAACACTATTCTGGTAAAATAGTTAGTGGAGTAAAAGTTACTGAGTCAGGTATATTAGCAGCAGCACATCTTGGTGGTGCAGGTTCAGTTAAAAGATTTCTTAAAACCAATGGTGCAAGAAAATGTAGAGACCAATATGGTACTTCAGTTAAAACATATATGAAAGATTTTGGAGGTTATGAAACCCACGCAATTGTTGCTGATAGTAATGCAAGAGTAAGATAAACAAATCAACATAAAAAAACCTGCTTTTTAGCAGGTTTTTTTATGTTTTATGAATTATGAAAATGGTAGGTCTATTGTGTAAGTCAATATTTGTTTTTTTCCAGTCTTGAACTCGTATTGTTTTAATATATTCAGTTGGCAAAGTGATATCTGTAGCAATACACAAATGCGTGTTAGGTTGAAGTGCTTGCACTAAATCTTCTAAAAGTTTATTGTTTCGATATGGTGTTTCAATAAAAATTTGAGACTGATTTTTATCATTTGACAGTTTTTCTAAATTTTTCAATGCTATTTTTTTCTCCGTTTTATCAATAGGAAGATACCCATTAAAAGCAAAATTTTGTCCATTCATTCCTGAAGACATCAAAGCCAGAAATATTGAAGAAGGACCAACCAATGGTACTACTTGTATTCCTTTTTCGTGGGCAAGTTTTACAATTACTGCACCTGGATCAGCAATTCCTGGACATCCAGCTTCACTCATCAATCCAACATTTTTTCCTTCAAGACAAGCTTGAATCATCGAATAGTGTTCTGAAACCTCAGTGTGTTTATTCAATAATTTTATTCGAAGTGTAGCTTGTATTTTTTCTGGATGAATGCTTTTTATACATTTTCTTGCTGTTTTATCGTTTTCAACAATATAGTCGTCTATAAGATCAATGGCTCTTTTTACGGTTTGTGGCAATACATCAAATGGGTCACAATCTCCCAATGTTGTGGGAATGAGATATAATTTGCCTAATGATTTCATTTGTTTTTGTTTAAGAATGTTTTGCAATAAGTTTTTTTGCAATTTCATCACATGCTTCATCTAGCATCGCAAATACAGTATCAAAACCATGTTGAATTCCGTAATATGGATCTGGAACATCAACATTTTCACCAGGAAAAAGTTCGTTTAAGATCATATTTACTTTGTTTTTTTGATCATCATTCACAGCAAGGTCTATAACATCGCTATAATTAGAATTATCCATTACATAAATATAATCATAATTGTCAAAAAAAGATTTTTGAAAATGTTTTCCTCTTTGGTGTGAAATATCTATCCCATGTTTTTTTGCAACAGCAATAGAACGATCGTCTGGTTTGTTGCCTACATGCCAATTTCCAGTTCCTGCAGAATCTACAGTAAACATATTTGAAGGAAGTTTAGATTCTAATATTCCTTCTGCCAATGGAGAACGGCAAATGTTACCAAGGCAAACCATTAAAATTTTAATAGACATTTTTAGAGCGATAATTTTTTGTGTATGTCTTCAACAAATTTTTTGAAGTGTTTGTCTGTTGCTACTAAATTATCAACCGTTTTGCAAGCATGTAATACGGTTGCATGATCACGATCACCAATTTGCGAACCAATATTTGCTAAGGACGCTTTTGTGAATTTTTTTGCAAAAAACATAGCCAATTGTCTAGCTTGTACTACGTGACGTTTTCTGGTTTTAGACTGTAAAGTTTCGAGATCAAGTTGAAAATAATCAGAAACAATTTTCTGAATATAATCTATCGAAATTTCGCGTTTTACATTCTTAACAAATTTCTCAACTACATGTTTAGCAAGATCAAGAGTTACTTCTTTTTTATTAAAAGAAGATTGGGCAATCAAAGAAATAATTGCTCCTTCGAGCTCACGTACATTAGATTTAATATTTCTAGCAACATATTCAATGATATCATCAGGCATTTCTACACCATCACGATACAAGATGTTTTTTAGGATAGAGATTCTTGTTTCATAATCTGGTTGGTGCAGTTCGGCAGATAATCCCCATTTGAAACGCGATAACAAACGTTGTTCGATATCTTGCATATCAACAGGAGCTTTGTCTGATGTAAGAATTACTTGCTTACCGTTTTGGTGCAAATAATTAAAAATGTGGAAAAAAACATCTTGCGTTCCTGATTTTCCTGATAAAAATTGAACATCATCAATAATTAAAACATCGATTAATTGATAAAAATGAATAAAATCGTTTCGATTGTTCTTTTTTACAGAATCTATATATTGTTGAGTGAAAATTTCAGCAGAGATATACAATACTGTTTTTTCGGGATATTTGTCTTTGATTTCAACACCAATAGCGTGAGCCAAATGTGTTTTTCCTAATCCAACACCACCAAAAATCAATAATGGGTTGAATGATGTTCCGCCAGGCTTATTAGCAACAGCCATACCTGCAGATCGTGCTAGACGATTTGAATCTCCTTCAAGAAAATTGTCAAAACTATAATTAGCGTTTAGTTGTGATTCTATTTTCAGATTTCTGATTCCAGGAATTACAAAAGGATTTTTTAATTCAGGGCTTAGATTTTTAAAAGGTGCATCTACATCTTGTGCTTTTACAGAACTTCTGTGTGCACTTGGTAATTGTTCAGTAAAAGGTTGTTTGTTGCCATAGGTGTTTTCCATTTTTATTTTGTACAACAACTTGGCATTTTTACCTAATTCTTTTATTAATGCAACTTTTAATAATTTAACATAATGTTCTTCAAGCCATTCATAGAAAAATTTACTAGGAACTTGAATGTATAATGCATTGTCAGTAAGCTCAACAGACTTAATCGGTTCGAACCAAGTTTTGTAAGCTTGGTCTTGAATATTGTCTTTTATAAATGCTAGACAATTTTCCCATACTGATTGCGCAGTTTTGCTCATAATTTTTTACTAAATTTGTGTTTTGTTAAAGGTAATCCTACAGGAAATACCGCTGATATTTATTCTTTTTTCGGGGTAACAAATATGTGAACAAAATTCGTTAAAAAAAAATAAAATACAGGTTGATTTTTAAAAAATAATGTTGTAAGGATTAAAAAAAATTACATTTAATTAACCTAAAATTTAAATATAACTTATGAAAGAAGACCATCAACAAATTCGAGTTCGATACTCTGAAACCGATCAAATGGGTGTTGTTTACCACGGAAATTATTTACCTTATTTTGAAATCGGAAGAGTTGAATGGCTTAGAAATAAAGGAGTTTCGTACAAAGCGTTGGAAGAAAGTGGTATAGGATTGCCAATTGTTTCATTAACGTTAAATTACAAAAAGTCAGCGCGATACGATGACCTACTTACAGTAAAAACCAAATTCAAAAAATATGCTGGCGTAAAGATAGAATTGGAATGCGAAATATGGAACGAAAAAAATGAGTTGTTAACAACTGGAGATTTTACTTTAGTTTTTATTGACCTTAAAACAGGTAGACCAGTTGTTCCGCCAGAGTATATAATTGAGTTGATGAACTGATAAAATTTTATTCTTTTATTACTTTAAAAATTATTTTTTCATTGTTTTCGCTTAATATTTTCACAAAATATATACCCTTTTCATCATTCAAATCTAAATCAATACTTGAAATAGTATTAAAATTAAGTTTTTGTACTATTTGTCCTAATATATTGGTTACAGTAATTTCAATATTTTCGTATTTTTCTATAAAATCGAGTGTGATTGTTTTTTTTGTGGGGTTTGGGTATAGTTTTATGTTATTTACAAATAAATTATTTGTAGCAAGATTTTCTGATGTAAGTTTTACTACCCAATAGTCGTATTCTCCTCTAGAATTTTGAGTTTTGTCACCAGAAATATTTGATTTGCTAGGACCACCGAGTATCAAGCTATCATCGGAGACTTTGTATAGCATAGAATACAAAAACTCATCATTTAATCCTCCAATCGTTTTATCCCATAATATGTCTCCTGATGAATCTGTTTTTACTATCCAATAGTCATAATTTCCTTTTGAATTTTCGGTTTTATCGCCAGAAATATTCGAATTTGATGTACCTCCTATATATAAATTTTGATTATTATCTTCATAAACATTAAAAAAGCCTTCTTGACCTTGTCCTCCAATAGTTTTATCCCATAACATATTACCATTTGAATCTATTTTTATTAACCAAAAATCTTGTAATCCTTTTGAGTTTTGGGTTTTATTTCCTGAAATATTAGAATCTGAAATTGCACCAAATACATAGTTTCCATCTTCAGTAGCTATCATTGATGTAAGTTGTTCTTTTTGATTTCCACCAATCGTTTTTTGCCATTCAATGCTGCCAGTACTATCAATTTTGATAATCCAACAGTCATAATCTCCTACAGATGCCTCTGTTTTATCTGCTGAGATTGGTCCATTAGAATATCCACTAACAATATACCCGCCATCATTTGCATTTAGAACTGCCTCTAATTTATCGTCACTTGTGCTCCCGATAGTGTTCTGCCATTCTATGTTGCCTATGTAATCTATTTTTACCAACCAATAATCGGCTGTGCCATTTGTACCACCAATATTATTTTCAGATTTATCACCGTTTGCGTTTGAGTAGGATATACCTCCAATCAAGTAGCCGCCATCAGGAGTTTCAATAATTGACCTTGGTAAATCACCTGCGTTTCCACCAATAGTTTTTTGCCAAAGAATTGTGCCATTTGCATCAAGTTTCAAAATCCAATAGTCGTCAAATCCTTTTGAATTATCTATTTTGTTACCCGAAATGTTTGACCTTGAACTTACAGCTAGCAAGTAGCCATTGTCAGAAGTTTTAAGTATTTCAAAACTTTCTTCAATATCTGTGCCACCATAAGTTTTTTGCCATTCAATATTGCCTAATTCATCTGTTTTTATAATCCAACAGTCATAACTGCCAAATGTAGGTATCGTTTTATCTCCAGACACATATGAGTTTGAAAATCCTCCGATAATAAATCCCCCATCAAGTGTTTGGGTTATATTTTGTAAAACTTCATTTACACTACCGCCTAAAGTTTTGTCCCAAGCGACTACAGGTGTCTGACCTGAAGAAAAATAAGAATATAGAAAAAAGATAAGTAATATTTTTTTCATTGGTATAGTATAAATTAGGATTGTTTGCAATTACAATTGTATATGCAAACAATCCTTTGTATTAATTAATTTTTATAAATAACAGATTGTATTAAAGCACCAGAATCTGTCTCCTTCTTTATAATATGATAATATTCTGAGATTAATTTATCATATAAATCAGGATCTTTTATTTTTATAGTATCAAGCTCTTCAATAGTTATGTTCATAGAACCCAAAATTTTCATTCTAGTATCACTACCACTTGTAAAAGGTTCGTTTACACAAACTTGCCCTCTTTCTATAGTTACTGCTTGCCCAGTATTTGTTGTCAAATTTGTTTGCCCTGGTGCCAATTGAGCAATTGTGACAGGACAATTAAAAGGCGGGCTACTTACAAAAGGGGTGTCATTTGTTGTTGCAGTTAATGGGTCTGGATTTTGATTGTTTGGAAAAGTGTAGGTAAAGCCTGGTTGAAATCTGAATTGTTCATAAAAACCGCGACATACTTTTGCTGTACCATCACCATTATCTGTTGTACTTAATATTGTTGGGAAAATAACTTTTATTCTATCAAAGGGTTCATATAAACTATATACATTATTTCTTACACTGTTTAAACCTCCTGATCTAATTATATTTGTTCGGTATTTAGTGAAATTTCGCATACGAGCTATTTGACCTGCGGTAAAATTCCATGGGCAAGGGTGCTCATAACTATTTGACATATTCATATAGTTTTTGACTATGTCATTAGGATAGGTTTCTCCATAAACATTAGTTATTGTTGAAATTGGTATAAAGGGGCCACAATCTAATGGAAAATTTATTTCTGCAAGAAATGGTTGTGCAGGTGTATCTACAATTTGATCTCCAGCAATATTCGCATTGAATAATGGGTTATTTACATTTCTAGTAACATGTTCTGGCATCAAATCAACATTTCCATTTATATAACTTGGATTAATGTTTTCTCCTGTTTCATAAGTATGATATAATGCGAGGTTATGCGCAACTTGATGAATAATGTTTCGTATTAAAGAATCGTGGTAAGCTT
>JAYTVI010000065.1:0-6748 GCA_043744095.1 Flavobacterium sp. | reverse complement strand
ATACATTTGGTGTAAATAATGCCATGAGTGGTTCTGGTTCTGGACAACATTTTGGTACTGCAAATTATATGTCTGGAAATGGTTCTGGTAATCATTATGCGTCTTACAATCAAATATCTGCATCAGGTTCTGGTCAACAAGTTGGTACAAGAAATTATATTTTTAATAACGGTAACGGTGTTCATTATGGAACTAGCAATACTGTTGAAGGTGCTGGAACTGGAATTCATTATGGAACTGTAAACACACTTAATTTAGGTGGTACTGGTGAACAATATGGTGTTTGGAATAATATTACAAATACGAGTAATGGTCTTCATTATGGTATCAACAATACCTTAAGTGGCACAGGTTCTGGAAATCATTTTGGTATGAACTCTGTATTATCTGGTGCAGGAACTGGAATTCAATATGGAGTTAGTTCAACCATTTCAAATTCAGGTGATAATACACATTATGGAACTAATATAGTTGTAAATGGTGGTGGAGCAGGAATTCATTATGGTAATTTTAATAGTCTTACTGGTGCAGGAACTGGAATACAATATGGTAGCTATAATAACATTAGCAATACCGGAAATGCTAACCATTATGGGATTTATAACAATTTAACAGGTACTGGAACAGGATCTAGATATGGGTCTTATAATAGTATTAGTAATGGTGGTGCTGCCAATCAATATGGTAGTTATGTAGATTTAACTGGTTCTGGTTCTGGTTCTTTATTTGGTAGTAGTGTAGCTATTTCTAATAATGGTGACGGTGTTCATTTTGGCAACAAAACTGATATTTCTGGTACAGGAAATGGTGCTCAATATGGTTTAAATAATAATATTAGTAACACAGGAAGTGGCACTCATTATGGTAGCTTCCTTACTTTAAACGGAACCGGAATTGGTCAACAACATGGGAATAATGTTTTAATTAGTAATTCAGGAAATGCAACTCATTACGGAAATTATACTTTACTAAACGGAACTGGAACAGGTATAAAATACAGTAATTATAATTTAATTGATCCGTTAGCAGGTGGGACACATTATGGAATATATTCAGAAGTTTTAAAAGCCGGTAATAATTATGCAGGATATTTTCTAGGAAAAGTGTCAATTGGTTCAACAATTCTAAATAATTATATACTACCAACTTCTAGAGGTACTGTTGGGCAAATAATACAAACAGATGGATTAGGAAATGCATCATGGGTTGCTCCTTCTACTTTATCTATTACAGAAACTGACCCTCAAGTATCTTCAGCAATATCTAATACAATTCCGAAATGGAATGGTACCACTCTAGTTGATGGAATTGTTACTGATGATGGTACAAATGTTGGTGTTGGAATTGCTCCATCAGCAGGAAATAAATTAGATGTAAACGGAAAA
This sequence comes from Flavobacterium sp., assembly GCA_043744095.1. Lineage (GTDB taxonomy): Bacteria > Bacteroidota > Bacteroidia > Flavobacteriales > Flavobacteriaceae > Flavobacterium. Next base: position 5,363 of record JAYTVI010000065.1, on the reverse strand, counting down.
ACTAGAACAACAAATCTTCAAATGACAACTGGTGCTGCTCCAAATTTTGTTTTACAATCTGATGCATCTGGAAATGCTACTTGGCAAAACCCAAACAACTTTTTTTGGGGAACACTCGGAAATAGCGCAACTGTAGCAACTACAAATTTTATTGGTACTACAGACAATATAGATTTAGTTTTTAGAAGAAACAATATTAGATCTGGTTTTATTGGTAATCCTGATACAACATCAGGAAACAGAAACACATCATTTGGAGCAAATTCATTGAATGCAGCTGGAACTGGAAACAGAAACACGGCAATTGGTACAAATATATTACCATTAAATACAACTGGAAATAGAAATACCGCAATAGGAAATATTGCTTTGTCGGTAAATACAACTGGAAGTTTAAATACTACAATAGGTGAAAGTTCTATGGTCTTAAACACAACTGGTATCGAAAATACCGCAGTTGGTGTAGGAACACTTTATTCAAATACCGATGGTAGATATAATACTGCAATTGGAAGAAACGCAATGACCGTAAATGCTTCTGGTTGGTATAATACCGCAAGTGGTTATGCTGCTTTAAGAAGTAGTACGGGTTATTATAATACTGCAACTGGTGCAAATGCATTGTATAATTCTAATGCTGAAGGAAATACAGCTATCGGAGTTCAATCTTCTTTAACCAATACAACTGGAAATTATAATACTTCTATTGGTTTTCAAAGTTTAAATTCTAATGCTACTGGAGCTTATAACGTTGCTCTAGGTAATCAAGCAGGTTTTTTTGAAACAGGAAGCAATAAATTATATATCGAAAATTCTAATGCTGATGCAAATAATGCATTGGTTTATGGTGAATTTGATAACAATATACTAAGAACTAATGGTACATTGCAAATTGGTAATCCTGCAACAACTGGATATGCATTGCCAACTTCAAAAGGAAATGCTGGAGAAATTCTTCAATCTAATGGTATTGGCGGAACATCTTGGGCTGCTCCAAATAGCACATTATCTGTAATGAGAACAAATTTAAGTGCAACTCAAACATTATCAATAATTGGATGGCAATTAATAAATTTTAATACAGTCGATTTTGATGAAAATTCAGAATTCAATACTGGTACAAGTAAATTTGTTGCAACAAAAACCGGTTACTATCAAGTAAATGCTGGATATCAAACAAATGATCAAACAAATACCCAATTATATTCTATAGCAGTTTATAAAAATGGTACTAGTTATCAAGAAAATTCTTCAGCTCATTCAAGTATAGGCTCAGTTACAAGAAGTATTAATTGTATAGTGCATTTAATTGCTGGTGAATCTATAGAAATCCAAGCAAATAATATTCAATTAGGTGTAGATATAGATGCTTCTGCTTCAAAAACTTATTTTGAAGTGAAACAAATAAAATAAAAATAAGTAATAATTTATTTTTCTAAAATAACCTCCCAGAAATGGCGAGGTTTTTTTATTTAAATAAATACCTTTAATTTTTAATAATAATTCAATTTAAACATATTGTTTTTAATAAAAATAAAATTATTATTTTAATATTTTATGAATTAATTTTTAAAAAATTCCCAAAAAACATATGTTCTTAAAATGAAATTGTAGTCTTTTACTTTATTACAACGATTTCGTATTTCAATTTTACCTTAACATTAATACAACATTAATATAATTTAGTATATATTAACTGTAATCTAAATGATCCTTAAACTAAAATTAAATGGTAACAATCCTATATTTCATAAGTATTAATATAAAGTTAGATAAAATTTAGTATGTAGTATAGTTTTTATACAATCTAAAAAAAAAAAAACTTACCACATCTTGCTAAATTTGAGAATTAACAAATTCTATTAATTATGAAAAAACTATTATTATTTATTGTCCTATTAACTTTTACGTTGGGACAATCACAAACCCCAGCGGCTGGACCATCATCTCCTCCAGCAAGAAATGCCTGGGATGTACTATCACAATATGGTAGCGCATACACAAATCAACCAGGTGTTATTTTTGACAGTTTTGGTGGAAGTACAATTGTTGGAGATGTTGTTCTAGATGACGCTAGTGTAGTAAAAAAATACACAGGTCACAGTTATTCTGGTATCAAAGTTAATGGTGCTGGAGATTTAAATGTATCGGGTATGACACATCTTCACTTAGATGTTTGGTCACCCGATTTTGTTTCTTTCAAAGTTAAACTTGAAGGTTCAAACGGAAGTAATAACGAGATTGAAGTGCCTTTTGCAAAAAATCAAGGTTCTTGGAATTCTTATGACCTTGATTTGAGCACATATACTGGAGTAACTTTAACAAATTTAAGATGGATAGTTCCTGTAACTTTTAATCCTAATAATACTACGTTGTTTATAACTAACGTATATTTTTACAGACCAGCAACAACTCAACCTCCAACTTTAGGGGCGTTTAGTGTTCCTGCTCAATTAGTTGGTGCTTCTGATTTTACAATAACACCACCATCTTCTAACAGTGCAGGTGCTTTTAGTTATATGAGTAGTAATAATTCAGTAGCTACAATTGTAGGTGGGAATCAAATACACATTGTAGGTGGTGGTACAACAACAATTACAGCTACACAAGCAGCAGATGGACCTTATGGTTCTGGAAGTACTATAGCATCATTGATTGTGTCTTATCCAAGTCCTGGTCCATCACCAGTTCCGCCAACAAGAAGTCCATCAACAGTAGTTTCAATGTTTACTGGTGGTGATTATACTGACCAATCTCCTCCATTGGTTCGCGCAGATTGGACAGCTGGTACAACTTTGACAACTGTTTCAAATGGAGCTAATACTTGCTTACAAGTTGATAATTTAGGATACTTAGGTTATGTAACTCCAGGTGCAAATTATAGCGTTGTTGGAATGACAAAATTGCATGTTGATGTATACCTTAATACACCAATTGCAAATATGTTTATTTTTCTTTTATCTAATGGAGATCAATTATATAATACAGGTGCTCTTGTAGCTGGTTGGAATTCATTAGATATTTCTTTAGCTTCTTCTTATCCTGGAGCTAATTTAGCCAGTATTTATGGATTTAAAATTGAACATAATCAAGGTGCAGCCAGACAAATTTATTTAGATAACATTTACTTTTATGTTGCTGGTAGTGATCCAACTATTACTGATTTTACAGTTCCTGCTAAAGTTTTTGGTGATGCACCATTTGCTTTAACTGCTCCAACTTCTAATAGTGCTGGTGCATTTACGTATCAAAGTAGTAATTCTTTAGTTGCAACAATTTCTGGAAATATGGTAACTGTAACTGGTGTTGGTACATGTACAATAACCGCAAATCAAGCAGCTAATGGAAGTTTTGATGCAGGTTCAATAACTGCTTCATTAGTGGTTTCAGCTCCGCCATTGGCCATTGCTGCACCAAATCCTCCTGCAAGAAATGCATGGGATGTTGTGTCGCTTTATAGCGATGCATATACCACTATACCTTCTGCTGTATGGGTAGGTGCTTCAATATTAACAGATGAAGTGCTTCAGGGGAATCCTACTAAAAAAATGAGTAATTTCATTGTTGAATTTATTAATTCTGCTCCAATAAATGTTTCAGAGATGACCATGTTACACATGGATATTTATACATTAGATGTTACAGGTTTTAATATTTGGTTGTTAAATAATGGTGATCGTAGAGCACAGATTTCTACACCTATAAATGGATGGAGAAGTATTGATATTCCAATGTCAACCTATTCAAGTCAAGGTTTAAATTTATCAGGACTTATTCAACTTAAGTTTGAAGGATTAAGTGGACCTGGTACAACAGCTTATGTTGACAATGTATATTATTACAGACCAGCTACTTTACAACCACCAACAGTTGGTACATTTACTGTACCAGCTAAAAATGTAGGAGATGCTAATTTCACATTAATACCTCCAAGTTCTAATAATACAAGCCCATTTGTTTATATAAGTAATAATAATGCTATAGCATCTATTGTTAACGGTAACCAAATACAAGTTGGTACTGGTGGGACATGTACTATTACGGCTTCACAAGTTTCTGATGGTACATTTGGCCCATCTTTAAGAACTGCTACATTTGTAGTTTCTTTCCCAGCTCCTGGTGCTTCTCCTATACCTCCTACAAGACTTCCTGAAAAAGTAAAATCATTATATAGTGCTGCTTATTCTACAGTATCTGGTTTTGATATGGTTCGCGCTTTTTGGACTGGAGGAACAACTTTAACTACTATTCCTAATGGAACAAATACTGCTTTAAGAGTAGATAATTTAGGATTTATTGGTTTAATTGATACAACTGAAAGAAGATTAGATGTTTCAGATATGACTACTTTGCATTTAGATGTTTATGTAGATGCTCCATTTGCAAATTTATTTTTCTGGTTATTAACTGATGGAGACCAAAGAAGAGACATTACAAATCTTGTAGCAGGTTGGAATTCAATAACGATTAATTTATCAGAATTTGCAGGTGCAAATTTAAGTAATGTGTATGGTTTAAAATTTGAACAAAATTCACCATCACCACTTAGATTTTATCTTGATAATGTTTATTTTAGTAATGAAACAGTTTATGCAGATGTTGACGGTGATGGATTTGGTGATATATCCTCTACAGCTATTGGCGAACAATCTGGATATGTATCTAACGGAACTGATTGTGATGATACAAATGCATTAATATGGAGAACAGGTAATTTCTATTTAGACGCTGATAATGACGGTTTCTTTAACGGAAATCCAACAGCAGTTTCTGTTTGTTATGGTGCAAATACTCCTTCAGGTTTTACTGCTAATATTCTTGCCGCAGATTGCGACGATAATAATTTTGAAGTAAATCCAGGTCACGTAGAAGTATTAAACAATGGTATCGATGACAACTGTTCTGGAACAACTGATGAAACTTTGGTAAATCCTACTTCATTTATTGCAGTTCCGTCTTGTGGTTCTACTTTAACTTCTTTTTATCAGTCAATTTATGCTCAACAAGTAGCAGGTGCTGAAGGATATAAATTTGAAGTATCTAATGGTTCAAATGTAAGAGTGATAAATACTACAGGAAATGGATTTAGTCTATCACAATTAACAGGTACAAATTTGTATGCTACTACTTATACACTTAGAGTAGCAGTAAAAATGGGAGGTTTCTATAGAGCTTATGGTGCTACTTGTACTGTAAATACGCCTTTAGTACCAAACACTACAAAAATAAGTGCATCACAATGTGGTAGTACTTTAACTAATTTCGCAAATACTATCTATGCTAATCAAGCAATTGGAGCAACAGGATATAGATTTAGAGTAACTAATGGAGCAGAAGTAAGAACTTTTGATTCAACAGTAAAT
>JAYTVI010000064.1:0-6750 GCA_043744095.1 Flavobacterium sp. | reverse complement strand
GGGAGTTAATCGTTTTTTTCCTTGCATCTTGAAAGTTAATGATTATATTTGAGTTGTGCAACAAGCACAGCGGTTTGGCGCAATTGGGGTTTTGGGCTAAATTTAAAGTTGGTTTTGTCTCGCCGCGGCGAGTGGTTTTAAATCGATAGTTTTGGCTAACTAAATCCCCAACTGACGCCAAGCCACAAAACGTTAGCAGAAACCCCAAAGCGACACGAAACGCACAGAAATAGAAGATAGAAAAACCTAAATTCAAGTTAAAATTAATCAAAGCAAAACGTAAAAATTCTTTACGTTTTTCTTATTTTTGGCATCAACTAAAACAATAATGAAAAACTTAACATTAGAAGAAAGAGAATTTTTAATTGAACAACTTGCAAAAGGTTCGAGTATTCCCGACGATTTTAAAGAAAAATTATTTCCAACAACGCAAAAAGAATACGAACTTCGTTATGCAGGTAAAATGCGTAAAGAAGATTTATTAGCAGACCAAGACGGAACTTTTGCAGTTCCTTTACAAGTTGAAAAAATCTACAACGGAAAGAGAGAAGTATTTGAGGACGGATGGAGAAATATGTTAGTTTTTGGCGATAATTTACAATTCCTAAAAACAATTTACAAAAACGAAGACCCACTAATAAAAGATAAAGTAAAAGGAAAAGTAAAACTTATATACATAGACCCACCATTTGGCACTTCATCAGATTTTGAAAGTGATAATGGTCAAAAAGCATATAGCGATAAATCAAAAGATTCAGATTTTATAGAATTTATTAGAAGACGGTTAATTTTTGCAAAAGAAATACTTTCTGATGATGGTTCAATTTATGTTCATTTAGATTGGAAGAAAGCTCATTACATTAAAACAATTTTAGATGAAATTTTTGGTGAAAATAATTTTAGAAATGAAATAATTTGGACTTATACCGGTCCATCTGCACCAGGTCAAAAACAGTTTTCAAGAAAACACGATGTAATATTTTGGTATACCAAATCAACAACAAAATGGGTTTTTAATAAAGACGATATTAGAATGCCATACCACAATACTACAGCAGGTAAGTTTGAAAGTGAAAGCACAGGTTTCGGTGGCACAATTGCAGATTTATCATTAGGTAAAATACCCGAAGATTGGTGGTATTTACCAATAGTCTCAAGAATTAGAACCGAAATTTTAGGTTATCCAACACAAAAACCTGAAATATTATTGGAAAGGATTATTAAAGCATCAACAAATGAAAATGATATAGTTTTAGATTTTTTTGGAGGTAGCGGAACTACTTGTGCAGTTGCAGAAAAATTAAACAGAAAATGGATAACCTGTGATATAGGAAAATTTAGTTTTTATACAATTCAAAAAAGATTATTAAATATTCAAAATTCTAAAAATTTTGAGACCAAAAAAACAATATATAATAAACAAGCAAAAACATTTATTACGGTAAATACAGGTATTTACGACCTTGCAAAAATGCAAGAACTTAATCAAGACAAATATATTGAGTTTGTTTTACAACTTTTTGAAGTAACACCAAAAAAATCAACTAAAAAGGGTTTTACTTTTCACGGAGAAAGAAAAGATGGCTACCCTGTAATTGTTTGGGATTATTTAAATAGCAAAAACAGTAATTTAGATATATTCTTTTTAGAAAACCTACACCAAACTTTAGGAAAAAGTGTTTCAAAAAGAGTTTACATTATTGCACCAGCAAACGCTGTAGATTTTATAAGTGATTTTTACGAAATTGATGATGTTCGATATTATTTTCTAAAAATTCCTTACCAAATAATCAAAGAATTACACCCAAAAAACTTTGCTAAAATTCGCCAACCTCAAAGCAAAACAAAAGTAAATGATTTAGAAAACGCAATCGGTTTTCATTTTAGTTTGCAACCTGATGTTGAATCAAGTTTTGAAAACGAAAATATTGTTATAACAAAGTTCAGTTCAAATTTTAGAGAGGAAGACACAAACAAAACACTTCAAAATTTTGAAAGTTTAAGTATGGTTGTTATTGATGACAATTTTAATGGAGATGATTTTATGATGAGTCATTGTATATTCCGAGATGATATTGCAGAGGGTGAAAATAATTTACAAATTCCTGTAGAAAAATATGGAGAAAAAATATGCGTTATTTTTATTGATATCTATGGTAACGAGTTCAAACAAATATTAAAAACAAACTAAATGGTAGGTAAAAAAATATTCAACACACAAGATTTAGTTTTAAAAGTTGATGCAAAAAGTTACGACCCAATTAAATTTCCTTTGGATGATTGGGATAGATTTTTAGACATACTCTGTCAAAATCGTGAATATCAAAAAACCGCTGTAAAAACAGCACTTCATTATTTAATATCTACAAAATACAATAGTATAGAAGATATTGTAAAAGAAAATTACAACTCTAACGAGCAATTGCAATTACGATACAAAAGCGAAAAAGAATATTTGTCAAAAATTCAAATTCCACAAAAACTTTCGGCTTGTATAGATTTAGCAACAGGTACGGGTAAAAGTTATGTTATGTATGGTATTGCACAAATTGCATTAGGTTTAGGAATTGTCGATAAAGTTTTAGTTTTAGGACCACCAAGTTTAACTATTGAAAGAGAACTAACAAAAAAATTTAACGCACTTTCAACAGATACAACTTTAAAAAATGCTATACCACAATCTGCCAAAATTAGTAACCCAACTATTATAAATGCAGACCAAACAATAAAAGATGGTTGTATTGCTATCGAAAATATTAATGCAGTTTATACAAAAACAGGATCATCAATTTTTGATAGTTTAGCCTTTGGCAAAGGGGAAAGATGTTTAGTTTTAAATGACGAGGTACATCACGCATATAACAAAGTTGAGGGAAATACAAGTGAAAGTAAAAGTGTTAAAAAATGGAAGGAATTTTTGTTAGACACAACATTTAACTTTAAATATATATTAGGTTTTACAGGAACTTCTTATATTGAAAATGATTATTTCAACGATGTTATTTATCGTTTCTCATTAAGAACAGCAATTGAAAACAAATTCGTTAAAAGTGTTAATTATGTTGTCGAAAATGTAGATGCTAATGAAAATGAGAAGTTTCAAAAAATATTACAAAACCACAAACGAAACAAACAAGATTACTCAAATTTAAAACCACTTACAATACTTATCACTAAAGATATAAAAGTAGCAAAACAATTAAAAACAAGATTAGTTGAGTTCTTGGTAGAAAAAGGAGAAGGTTCTGAAAGTTACATTAGTAACGACAAAGTTTTAATTGTAACTTCTGATAAAGACCATAAAGCAAATATTTTAAAATTGCAATTAGTCGATAATGTGGACGAGCCAGTAGAATGGATAATTTCAGTCGCAATGCTTACAGAAGGTTGGGATGTAAAAAATGTTTTTCAAATTGTTCCGATGGAAGAAAAAGCATTTAATTCAAAATTGCTTATAGCACAGGTTTTAGGGCGTGGGTTGCGAGTTCCAAATGGTTATCCATTCGCAGAAGTAACAATTTTTAATCACGATAAGTGGAGCAAAAATATAAAAGATTTGGTAGAAGAAATTTTAGAGATGGAAGCCAAAATCAAAAATAGTGCTATTTTAGAAGGAGAAAGAGCACAATATCATTTTACATTGCATAACATCGATTACGAAAAACAAACTATAGAAAAAGAAATTGAAAAAGACACAAAAGTTTACAACTATAATGATTACATTAATTTCGTTTCAGAAATATTCGAACAAAAAACAGAAACTAAATTAGTACAGATTGGTGGTAAAGAATATCCTATACAATACAACATCGAAAAAGAAAAGTTTTTAGTTAAAGATATTGTTATTGATATAGTTGAAAAATTTAAAACAAGAAAATTAGAAAGGGTTACTTTGAAAATTGATGAAAAAGAATTTACAACAGAAAATTTACCCGACGACGCAATAATTGAAAAAGTATTAAAAAATTCAATGTTAAAAGCAGGTATTGAAGGTGATTTTATTGGTAAAAGAAATCGTGATGCTGTTTATTCAGCATATAACACACTTTTACGAAAAAAACCAAAGAGCATACAATTAGTTAGAAAACCAAATGATTTAACACAAATCAAAACTCAAAACAGAGAACACGAAAGTATCTCTGTTTTAGGCTTAAAAAACGATTATTCAATATTTTATTCAAATGATTACATAAATGAAATCATTATAAGTGATACTCTTACTGCATTAGAAGAAGTAATACAAGATGACACTTTGCCAAAGTATGCTACACCTGATAGCATAAATAAATTTCTTTTTAAAACCCCAATAGATTTAGTTTTCACATCAAGAACACCTGAAAGAAAATTTGTTGCCGAATTAGTTAAATCCGAAAATGCCAGTAAATTAACAAGTTGGATAAAATCAAAAAATCAAAGTTTTTATTCAATCGAATATTCATTGACAAAAGGTTCGCATACAAATAGCCATTTTTTTAATCCTGATTTTTTTATATTAATTACAAAAGATGATATAGAATATATTTCAGTTGTCGAAATTAAATCTGATAATGATGTTAGTGACGAAAACAAACAAAAAAACAAATATGCAATCGAACATTTTGACGAATTAAACAAACAACTTGTAGAACAAGGTATAAAACAAAAATATCTTTTCAATTTTTTAAGTCCAAACTATTACAGTGAATATTTTACATATTTACAAGACGGTCGATTATTAAATGGAAATTTTACAAGCGAACTTGATAATTATTTAAAACAATAAAAAAATATCTTAAAGGCTAATGCCTCTAAGATATTCTTTCTCATTTAAAAATAATTCATTTGTCTACAAGTAGAAACTTTCACATAATTTATTATTTTTACAACCTAATCAATTAAATTTAAATAATATGGCTTCAACAGCAGAAACAGGACATAACAAAAATGTCGCAAATTTTAGTTCAGCATACCAAATTCTCGAAGAAATGGGCGGTTTATACAACCCATCAAACGCAAATTTAAAACTCACATCGCTCGACCCGATTAAAACCAATCTATCGGGAGTAGTAACAATTTTAAACGCAAAAAAACCAATTTATAAAAATGTAGTTGCCGACCGAGAAGCAGAAATTGCTAAATTGAGCAAATTAACAACCCGTTCATTAAGTTTTGCCCAATCGTGCGGTATTTCAACCACAGACCAAGAAAATTTAAAAAGCCAAGCAAAAAAAATACGTGGCGATACCAAAACCAAAAAAGTAAATCCAGACACCACACCCAGCGAAACAATTTCAACATCGCAAATGAGTTACGACAGCCGCATTGCAAATCTTGACACATTTACAAGTCAGTTAGAATCGCACCCAGAATATATTCCAAACGAAACCGATATACAAATCGTAAGTTTACGAGCCTTTCATACAACCCTTAAAACATTAAGCACCGAGGTAAACTCAGCAGGAAACGCTTTAATAACAGCACGCAAAAACCGAAATGACATTTTATATAACAATCCGCAAAACATAATAACAATTATCAAAGAAATAAAAGCCTACCTGAAATCATTAGGAACAGAAGGGCAACCTTATTTAAAAGCACTTATAAAACTAAAATTTAAAGATTTACCAAAATAAAAGCATAAAATAAAAGTAAAGTGCTACCGCACTTTACTTTTATTGCTTGTGTAATTCGCTTTAATCAATAGTAAAATTCTTTTAATAAGTAGTAAATTAAATTAAATCAACAGCAAAATATATTTAACAAATAGTAAAACATATTTAAGAAGTAGCAAAACATATTTACCTTATAGTAAATTGTATTTAACGCATAATCAAACATATTTAACGTATGGTAAAAAATATTTAACGCATAGTAAAAAAGTAAAAATTAGTATTAAAAAACAAAAATTGAGTGCTAAAGGGGCATCTGCTAACAGCGGTTTTGGGAAATTGGGGTTTTCGGCTTAATCTAAAGTTAGTTTTGTACAATTTTGGTCAGTGATTTTGGGAAGTTTCTGGCTTATTTATTCCCCAACTTCCCAAAGCCACACAACGTTGTACGACAGTTGACGAGAATCAAACGAAATAAAGACTTTAGATGATATTTCTTGAATATTTTTGCGCTTAAATTTTATAGAAAATTAACTCTGCTCTATTTTTAAAAAGAGAAAATCAAAATCTAGAAAAGCTGAACTTTGAACATAAAATTTAGAGATTAAAGCAAGTAAAACTTAAAAAAAAAGAAACAGAACTTTGAACTTAATTTTCAGAACTAAATCAAGTAAAACTTAAAGAAAGAAACAGAACTTTCAACTTAATTTTCAGAACTGACTCAAGTAAACCAAAAAAGAGAAACAGAACTTTGAAAATATTTTTTTCTGAACTAACTCAAGTAAAACCAAAAAAGAGAAACAGAACTTTGAACATAATTTTTTCTGAACTAACTCAAGAAATTTCTTTTAGAAAACTTTGAACTTAATTCAAAAAAAATCATTATTTTCGCTTTAAAGTGAATCAGAAAAATAAATTTTTCAATTCATAATAAGATGAAAACCGTCGCACAACAGCGGTTACACGAGATGGCGAGTAATGTGCTAAATTGAAACATTTCTTTCGTGGGAATTTTATCTTATCAGAAAATACGCAGTTCCGAAGTTCGCCACCTCGTGTAGCCGCGAAACGTTGGCAGTAAGTTTGCTGAAAAAAAACTTAAAAAAAAGAAAAATGACAGAATTGAAACAAAAACATTTAGGCTCTTACAAGCATTATAAAA
>JAYTVI010000063.1:0-2099 GCA_043744095.1 Flavobacterium sp. | reverse complement strand
ATGATACTCCGGTAAATCTTCAAGAATTGCAAGATTTAAGTTTGTTTTTGATAGATATTCATTCGCAAAATCAAACTCGTGAATTATCTGAAGAAAATTTTCAATTTGAAATTATAGATGCCATTGCAAATAATAAAGCAGTTATTGCAGAATATAGTTTGAACTTAAAAAATTATAAAAAACAAAAAAAAGTTCTTGCTCATATTAAAGAACAAATCGCTGATGCATTAAAAGAGAAAGATTATACGACTTTTTTATTAGAAGAATTGCTTTCGGCACAATTAGAAACAGTCAATCAAGCTGAACTCGAATCAACATTAGACCAACTAACAAATGTTGAAATTATCAAAGAAAATTTAAGCAGATCGATTGCTATTGCAAGCGAAGAACAATTTGGAGTTCTACAAAATATTAAAGAAATTAAAATTGCTTTACAGAAAATTGTTCCATTTTCAGAATCATATCAATTACTTTTTGAACGAGTTAATAGTATTGCAATAGAATTTGATGATATAGTTATTGATTTGAATAAAACAACCGAGAATCTTATCAACGATCCTGAACAAATAGAATTGGTAAATCAAAAATTACAATTGCTTTATAGTTTGCAAAAAAAACATCAAGTTGCAAGTATAGCAGAATTAATTCAGATAAAAAATGAGTTGGATAATAAAGTAACTTCTGCATTTGATTTAGAAAACGAACTTCAAAATGTTGAAAAAATTCTAAATGAAACAGAACAAATTTTAAACCAATTGTCTAAATCGATACACAAAAATAGGGAAGAAGCAATACCAGTTTTAACCTCAAAATTAATATCGATTTTAGAAACTCTTGGTATGCCAAATGTTCGTTTTAATATAACTTTGAACGAATCAAATGATTTTTTGCTAAACGGTAAAGAAGAATTGCAGTTTTTGTTTTCTGCCAATAAAGGTTCCGATTTTGGATTGCTAAAAAAAGTTGCTTCTGGTGGTGAAATGTCACGTATAATGTTGGCAGTCAAATCTATATTGGCACAATATTCAAATTTGCCAACTCTTATTTTTGATGAAATAGACACTGGTGTTTCTGGCGAAATTGCAAATAAAATGGGAGATATTATGAAAGAAATGAGTCAGTCGATGCAAATATTTTCAATAACTCATTTACCACAAATTGCTGCAAAAGGAAATCAACATTTTAAAGTTTTTAAACATATTCAAAACAACAGCACGGTTTCTGAATTAAAATTATTAACCAGCGATGAAAGAATAGTAGAAATTGCTGAAATGTTGTCAGGAAAAAATATTTCAGATTCGGCACTAAATCACGCTAAAGCGTTATTGAACTAAATTAAAACGTTGTTTACAATTAATAAAAAGTGTGATTTTGTCATTTCGACGAAGGAGAAATCTCATAATATACTTAATCAATGTGATTTCTCCTTCGTCTAAATGACAAATTAGAAGTTAATTCATTTTTTTAAAAGAAAATTGATTCAAAGAATTAATTACACCCAAAGGGTTAGATTAATATAATTATATTTGTTTTCTTAAAAATAGAAAACTCAAAAAACAAAACGCAATTTATAAAATATATATTATGATCATTGAACCAAGAATGCGAGGATTTATCTGTTTGACAGCTCACCCAAAAGGATGCGAACAAAACGTAAAAAATCAAATCGAATACATAAAAAGTAAAGGAACCATAGACGGAGCAAAAAGAGTTTTAGTCATAGGTGCTTCAACAGGATTTGGATTAGCATCTAGAATTACAAGTGCTTTTAGTTCTAGTGCTGCAACAATTGGTGTGTTTTTCGAAAAACCACCAACAGAAGGTAAAACTGCTTCGCCAGGTTGGTACAATTCTGCAGCTTTTGAAAACGAAGCTAAAAAAGCTGGTTTGTATGCCAAAAGTATCAATGGAGATGCATTCTCTGACGAAGTAAAACAACAAACAATAGATTTAATCAAAACCGATTTAGGGCAAATAGATTTGGTTATTTACAGTCTTGCTTCTCCTGTACGATTGCATCCCAAAACAGGAGTTTTACATCGTTCGGTTTTGAAACCAATTGGAGCAACTTATACCAATAAAACAGTTGATTTTCATAC
>JAYTVI010000062.1:0-26324 GCA_043744095.1 Flavobacterium sp. | reverse complement strand
TGAAAAACTCTTTTTATAAAGATATTAAAAAAGATCAAAATGATAACTTAACCAAAAAACAAGCACTTGTAGCCAAAGCAAAAGAACTTCAAGAAAGTACAGATTTTGTTGCTACAACTCCAATTATGAAACAAATTCAAGAAGAATGGAAAAAAATAGGTCATGTGCCTAGAAAATTTTCAGATTCTTTATGGACAGAGTTTCGTGGAGCTTGTAATAGTTATTTTGAAAAATTAAAAGAACAAAAAACAGAAGAAAATCCTGAAGAAATTGCTGCTTTCGAAAACAAAAAAGCTTACTTAGAAACACTAAGAAGTTTTGAACTTGTTGGTGAACATAGAACAGATCTTGATGCAATAAAACTGCATATCGAGAACTGGAAAAACTTCGGAAAAGTACCATTTCCTAGAAGACATATTGAAGGAAAATTTAATAAAATTTTAGATGCTTTATTTGAAAAATTAAGTCTAAGTAAAAAAGAAACTGATATGATGCGTTTTAATAATCGCGTCGGAAGTTTATCTGAAAACAATGACACTCGAAAACTAGAAAGCGAAAAAATCTTTCTAATGAGAAAAATTGATGAAGTGCAAAACGAAATTTTTCAGTTAGAAAACAACATTCAGTTTTTTACCAATACAAAAAATGCTAAAAAAGAAAATTCTATTGTATTAGAAGTTCGTAAGAATATCGAAAAACATAAAGAAAGTCTTCAAGAATGGAAAGATAAACTCAAACAATTAAGAAGTTTAAAACAAGAATAATAATAGTTCTTAAAATTATATTTTAAACCGTCTCCTTATATGGGACGGTTTTTTTATTTTTTTGATAAAATATATTTCATAAAAATATAGATAAAAATTTTTAATCCTTAAAAATCAGGCTTTTAATTTTTTTATTTAATCAATATATTGTAACTTTGAATAAGTTATTACTATTATAGATTTTATTGAATCTATATAAATTAGGTTTTCTTTTATTGCTTTTAGCAAAATATTATAAAATTTCAAAAAAGAAATAAGCAATAGTTAGAATTGTATTGAAAAGTCAAGTCCTTAATGACTTTAAGCCATTTTTGGTGAAAATAATTTCTCTTTTAAAAATAAACTGCAATCTAGATTAATAACTTAAATTAATCCAAAATGAAAACAAAAAAAACTCAAAAAATAACTGTATTCAAAACTTTATTAATAATTTTTTTAAACTTTATTTTAAGTTTAAATAGCTATTCACAAAACATTCAATCAACATTAATAGAAAAATGGGATAACTCGGCTTGGAAAAATAATTTCAAAACTACTAATACCTTCAATTCAAGTGGATATTTAACATATGATTTTACTCAATCTTGGGAAAGTGTAATGGGTATATGGGAAAACTTATCACAATCAAATTATACCAATAATGCTGGTGGTTTAGTTACGCAAAAAATTAGTCAATCCTGGGACAGTTCTAGTAGTGCTTGGGATAATTCAACCCGTTCTACTTATACTTATTCTGCTGGTAATAAAATTGCAACTCTGACCACAGATTTATGGATTGGTATTTGGCAACCTTTTATAAAATTGGCCAATACATATGATGGCAATAATTATTTGACTACTGAAGTCACACAAAATTGGGATTTCTTATCTAGTGGTTTTGTAAATTCTTCAAAAAATGTTTTTACCAATTTACCAAATGGAAATGTTAGTCAACTATTAATTCAAACTTGGAATACCGTTACAAATAGTTGGGATAATTCCGAAAGAGATACCTATACTTATAATGCATCAAATAATGTAACACTTATATTAACTGAAATTTGGAATACAGGCATTTGGGTAAATTCTTATAAAACTACTAATACTTATAATAGTAGCAATAAACTTATCAATTCGTTAGACCAAAAATGGGATGTACCATCAAGTTCTTGGGTAAATGATAGTCAATCCTATGAATCGTATAATGGTAACGGTTATTTAAATCAAATTATTTCACAAACTTGGAATCTTTCTTCAGGCATTTGGGCTAATGATGCAAGAATAACTTTTACATACAATCCTTTAGCCAACTCAAATTTTACAACCAAAGACCAAGTTACATTGTATCCTAATCCTGTTCTAAATAATTTTACAATTTCAACAAAAGAAAATTATACTGGATTGAATTATAATATATTTGATCAAAATGGAAGAAGTTTAAAAAACGGATTGCTTTTAAATGATGAAACAAATATTGATGCTAGCCAATTATCTACAGGAATATATTTTGTGAAAATTAGCGATCAAACCTTTAAGTTAATTAAGAAATAGAATATTATAAAATAAAAAAAAACTGTTTTTTCTCAAATTCTTTATTATTCAAATATACCTCGAACGTAAAAATTCGAGGTTTTTATTTTTTACAAAAGCATCTTAATCAATAAAGTTTTTTAGTTTACCATTTATAAAATGTTAATTTAAAATTCTATGAAAAAATTTCAATAAATAAAACATTTTCTACTTTGATGATTAATTTTAAAGATTTTTAAATCGAAGAATTGAAATGTAAAACTAAACCAAAATTTATGACCAATACAACTTTCGTATAACAAAAAAAACGTTAATTTTGAAAAACTTTAAATTCAAAATTCTACAAAAAAATACAACTTAACATGAAGAAACTTTACATTTTGACCTTATTACTTTTTTCAATTACAAACTTTTCTCAAACTTATAATTTTTCTGTTTATAATAGTACCAATTCCAATATAGGTTTTAATACTATTAAGAAAATTAAAGTTGCTTCAAATGGTTATGTTTGGGCAATTTCTGATTACAACTCTGGCGAAAACGGAATTGCAGTTTTTAATGGAACAAGTTGGACCAACTTCAATACAAGTAATTCAGGTATACAAACTAATACTATAACTGACATAGATATTGATAGCCAAAATAGAATTTGGTTAGGAACTTATCAAAACGGAATAATTGTTTACAATGGTTCGACTTGGGTAAATTATACTACAAGCAACTCTCCACTTCCTTCTAATAGTATAAATGATATAAATGTTGATACAGCAAATAGTATTTGGTCTGCAACTACTAATGGTTTAGCAAAATACAATGGCACCAATTGGCAAATATTTAATACATCAAACTCAAATATTGGTTCTAACAATATTACATCTGTTGCAAATAATAGTCAAAACTATATTTATATTGTCAATGACAATATTTTACGTCAATTTGAAGGTGCAACATTTAGCTTTACTCCTTTTGCAGATCAAATTTTAAAAATTAATAAAATTATTGGTGCTGATATGTATGTAAGCAGTTTTCAAGGTTTCCAAAAATACTTGTTAACAGATATTGTATATAATTATAGCTTTAGTGCAAACAATACATGTATGATAGATTGTATAGTTTCTGATGTTGATGTAGATGAAAATGACAAAGTTTAGGTTAGTTATTTTCAGGAATGTAATTCGGGTGGTTTACAGAATTTTACCAATTGTACAAGTTATTTGCCTTCAAATTCTGGAATTCCTTCATCATCAATAGCTACTGTAGAAGTAATTTCTTCGAATGTAATCTGGGTAGGAACGTATGAAGGCGGTATTGTAAAAATGACACGTAATCTTGCTATAGATGAAGTTTCTTCAGTTGATAAAAAATCATTTGTTTATCCAAATCCTACTAAAAATGAATTTAGCATCAAAAATAATGAAAACACCAATTTTGATTATTATATCTATGATTTAATGGGTAAATTGTTGATAAAAGGCGAAGCAAAATATAATGAAATCATTTACAGTAGTGAATTATCTACTGGTAGCTATATAGTCAAAACAAGTGATACTAATAATATAGAAGCAACTTTCAAATTTATAAAAGAGTAAATTTAATTGGAAAAATTGTTTGAGATTTATTTTAAAATCCGCTAACTATTTTTCAATAAATTACAAAAAAAATGCTCAATTTCTTGAGCATTTTTTTTTAATATAATTTCTACAAATGTATCACTTCGCCATAAGCATCGGCAACAGCTTCCATTACAGCTTCGCTCATTGTTGGATGTGGATGTATTGTTTTTAAAATATCGTGTCCTGTAGTTTCTAGTTTTCGAGCAACAACTGCTTCGGCTATCATATCGGTAACACCAGCACCAATCATATGACAACCTAGCCATTCGCCGTATTTTGCATCAAAAATAACTTTTACAAAACCATCAGGAGTTCCAGAAGCTTTTGCTTTTCCTGAAGCTGAGAAAGGGAATTTTCCAATTTTAAGTTCGTATCCTTTTTCTTTAGCTTGTTTTTCGGTCATTCCGACAGAAGCGATTTCTGGAGTTGCATAAGTACAACCAGGAACATTTCCGTAATCTATAGGTTCTACGTGAAGTCCTGCAATTTTCTCAACACAATTAATTCCTTCTGCAGAGGCAACGTGAGCTAATGCTTGACCAGGAGTTACATCTCCAATGGCATAATAACCCGGAATATTTGTTTGATTATAGGCATTTACAAGAATTTTATCTTTATCAACTGCAATACCTACATCTTCTAATCCTATGTTTTCAATATTGGTTTTAATTCCAACTGCAGATAACAGAATTTCAGCTTCAAGAACTTCTTCACCTTTTGCAGTTTTTACAAATGCTTTTACACCAGAGCCAGAAGTATCAATTCTTTCTACAGATGAACTAGTCATAATTTTTATACCCGCTTTTTTCAAAGAACGCTCAAATTGTTTTGAAATATCTTCATCTTCAACCGGAACAACATTTGGCATAAACTCTACGATTGTTACCTCTGTTCCTATTGCATTATAAAAATGAGCAAACTCTACACCAATAGCACCAGAACCTACAATTATCATTGATTTTGGTTGAGAAGGTAACGTCATCGCTTGTCTATAACCAATTACTTTAATGCCGTCTTGTG
Source organism: Flavobacterium sp. (assembly GCA_043744095.1). Classification (GTDB taxonomy): domain Bacteria; phylum Bacteroidota; class Bacteroidia; order Flavobacteriales; family Flavobacteriaceae; genus Flavobacterium. The sequence continues at coordinate 21,418 of JAYTVI010000062.1, read as the reverse complement.
GAAGATTTGGCAATTCTCTAGAACGTGCTCCAGTTGCAATAATAATATGATCTGCTGTATACTCAGTTGTTTTTCCTTCTTTATCTTTTACATCTACTTTTTTTCCTGGTTTTAATTTTCCGAAACCATCAATAACATCGATTTTATTTTTTTTCATAAGGAATTGAACTCCTTTACTCATATCGCCAGCTACATTTCTAGAACGATTCACTACAGCATTAAAATCTTTATCAAATGATGATACAGTCAAGCCATAATCTGAAGCATGTTTTAAATAATCAAATACTTGTGCAGATTTTAGCAATGCTTTTGTTGGAATACAACCCCAATTCAAACAAACACCACCAAGGCTTTCTTTTTCTATAACTGCTACTTTAAATCCTAATTGTGAGGCACGAATTGCAGTAACATATCCGCCTGGACCACTTCCTAAAACTATAATATCGTATTTCATATATGTAAAATTTATTTTTTTAATGTCATATATGTAATCGCCTTTTTATTTATTGGTGTTTGTTTGTACAAACAAATTATTAATGGCGATTTCATATATGTAAATTTCTTTGATTATTTAAGACTGCGAATTTAATGATTTATTTTTAAATTTTACTTTCATTTAAAATCATCGTTTGGTTTTATTTTATTTTTAATTTTCAATAAGAAATTGAGAATCGTATAATTTTTTATAATAACCTGATTCTTTATTAACAAGTTCGCTATGAGAACCTTGTTCAACAATCAACCCTTTGTCCATTACCACAATTTTATCTGCATTGACGATTGTAGCCAAACGATGTGCAATTACAATTGAAGTTCTACCTTGAGTAATTTTTTCGGTAGCTTTTTGAATTAATTCTTCTGAATAGGTATCAATAGAAGAAGTTGCCTCGTCTAAAATTAATATACTCGGATTACTTACATAAGCTCTCAAAAAAGCAATCGATTGGCGTTGCCCTGATGATAACATTACACCACGTTCTTTTACATTATAATCGTAACCTTCGGGCAAACTCATTATAAAATCATGAACACCTATTTTTTGAGCGGCTGAGAATACTTCTTCTCTAGAAATTTCGGTATTGTTAAGTGTAATATTATTCAGAATGGTATCGGCAAACAAAAAAACATCTTGTAAAACCACAGCAATTTGTTTTCTGATAGAACTTAAAGTGTAGTCATTTATATTTTTTTCGTCTATATAAATTGTACCATTACTAATTTCGTAAAATCGATTCAAGAGATTTATAATTGTAGACTTTCCTGCTCCAGTAGAACCAACAATGGCAATAGTCTCGCCAGCTTTTACAACAAGATTAATCCCTTTTATTACTTCTTCATTTTCGATATAACTAAAACGAACTTCTTTGAAGATTATATTCCCTTCAAAAGTAGGAGCTTCAATTGTGCCATTATCTTGTATTTGATCTTTGGTGTCTAAAATATAAAAAACTCTATTGGCAGCAATCATTCCCATTTGCATTTCATTAAACTTATCTGCAATTTGTCGCAAAGGATTAAACAACATTCCTATGAACATCGTATACGAAAACAAATCTCCAAAAGTGGTAAAATGATCTCCATTTAATATTTTTATTCCACCATATAAAACTACAAATCCCAAGGTTAAGGAAGAAATAATATCAGCAATTGGAAAAAATATTGAATTATAAAGAATCGTCTTTATCCAAGCTTTTCTATGTTTGTCATTGATTTCACAGAATTTTTGAGCTTCAATATCTTCTCTATTAAAGAGTTGCACGATTTTCATTCCTGTAACTCTTTCTTGCACAAAAGTATTCATATTGGCAATTTGATTTCGTACTTCTTCAAAAGCAACTTGCATTTTGCGTTGAAATATTCTGGTAAAAAAAACTAAAATTGGCATTGCAACAATAACAATCCAAGTTAATTTGAAGTTCATATAAAACATAAATAGGAGCACTACCAACATTTTCATTAAATCACTCAAAATCATAAATAAACCTTGACTAAAAATTCTAGCAATGGCTTCAATATCAGAAACTGAACGTGTAACTAATTGTCCTACAGGTGCATTATCATAATATTTCATTCTAAAACTCAACATATGTTTGAAAAGTTTAATTCGAATGTCTTTGACAATATCTTGCCCTAACCAATTGGCCCAATACACAAAATAAAATTGAGAAAAAACTTCAAGCAACAAAACAAATCCCATTAAGGTTACATAAAACAAAAGTCCATTTGCGTCGTGACTTTTGATATAACCATCAACTGTTTGTTTTAACAAATATGGTCGCAAGGCAGCAAAAACCGATAGTGATATTGCAAAAAATATCACGCCGTTAAAACGCCATTTATAAGGTTTTGTATATTCAAGAATTCGTTTAAAAACTTGTGTATCGAATGCTTTTGCCTTCATTATTTTTTCTTAATGAGCTTTCTTAGCTATATTTGTTTATATATAATCATATTCTATGTTAGTCAAATACAATCCTTGTGCAGGAACAGAAAAACCGGCTTCACTCCTATTTTTATTTTCAATTATTGTAATAAAATCATCAATCGTAATTTTCTTCAATCCCACATTTAATAAAGTTCCTACAATAGCACGAACCATATTACGTAAAAATCTATCTGCCGAAATTGTAAAAACTAGGGTTTCGTTTTCTTTTTTCCAAAAAGCTGACTGAATAGAACAATTAAAGGTGTTGACATCTGTATTTACTTTAGAAAAACATTGAAAATCTTTAAATTTTAATAATTCTAAAGCAGCTTCATTCATTAATTCTATATCTAATTGTTGTGGATAATACAAACTTAAATCTTGCAAAAAAGGGTTTTTAAAAGTATGAATATGATATTCATATGTTCTCTTTTTAGCATCAAAACGAGCATGAGCATTTTCGTTTACAAAAATAATATCAAAAACAGCAATATCTTTTGGAAGAAAAGAATTGAGTTTGTTAACTAATGTTTTAGAATCAAATGTTTGGTCATAATCGAAATGAGCAAACATCATTTTAGCATGAACACCAGTATCTGTTCTACCTGCACCCATTAATTCTATTTCAGAATTTAGAATAACCGAAATTGCATTACACAAAGTTTCTTGAACAGATATTGCATTAGATTGAGCTTGCCAACCATGATAATGTGTCCCGTTGTATGAAAATTTGATGAAGTATCTCAATTTGTAGTTACTATTTTTGAAGTTGCAAAGTTACAAAGTTTTGAATAGCGAAAGTCTAAAGTTGCCTTAACTTAAAACAAATTATTTACTTTGTATCTTTGAACACTTTTAAGTTACTTATTAAAATGAAAAAAATCCTTTTGCTTTCTGATACACACAGTCATGTTGATGAAACCATTATGAAATATGTTGACCAAGCTGATGAAGTTTGGCATGCTGGCGATATCGGGAATCTAAATGTTACAGATACCATCAAAAAAAGAAAACCTTTGCGTGCAGTTTATGGCAATATAGATGATGATAAAGCAAGACTAGAGTTTCCTTTACATAATCGATTTAAATGTGAAGATGTAGATGTTTGGATAACGCATATTGGTGGATATCCAGGAAAATACAATCCAATCATTAGAGCAGAAATTACAACAAATCCGCCAAAACTTTTTATCTGTGGACATTCGCATATTTTGAAAGTAATGTTTGATAAAAAACTCAATTTATTGCATATGAATTCTGGTGCAGCTGGTTTGAGTGGTTTTCATCAAGTAAGAACGATGCTGCGATTTGTTATAGATGGCGATAAAATAAAAGATTTAGAGATTATTGAAATAGGGAATAAATAAGATTACTACAAATTCTCTAATTATATAATATCGTATTTAACCTTTTATGATTATAAAACAGTTTGATTTTTTTAAAACATTTAGATTTCTTCAAATAATTTTAAACAGACTAAACTATATTCATAATTGGTATAATTTGTGAATTTGTAGTTAATATTTTCTACCCACAAAAAAACCCGAACTATTACATTCGGGTTTCCTTCGCACTAATAAACTAAGTTTATAGGTTTATCTCAATCTGTCCACTGATTTTACGAGATCTTCATCCTTTTTAATGGCTTTGTTTGCCATAACTAAAAAAACGATAGCAATAATTGGTAGAAACATCCCAATACCTTTCTCCGAAACTGTTAGTGTTTCTCCAGATATATTTAGCGAACGATATACAAATAATCCTAATAAAATTAAATTTAATATGATATTCAATCTGCCTAAAACAAATTGATGTTGTCTCTTTTTATAAAATAAAATACTCAACAATGATAATGATGTACTCAAACCAAAAAGTATACTGTAGAATTGGCTACTCATAAAATACATTTCTTTACCATCACTCATTGTAAATAACGAAAAAAGAAAAGGTAAAATACCAGTAACTATAAATGCTAAAATTAGATATACTGTTTGAATTCTTTGAATCATATTTTGATTATTCTTGTACAAAAATATATTTTCTTTTTTAAAAATACTATTGTATCCTAAAAATTTATTCGTATTATTGCATAACAAAATCGTAAGTACTTCATTTTACGAATAGTTCAAAGTTAAAAAAATCACTACACATTTTTATTATATTCCAAATCTAATAATTTCAAATTCTATTTATGTTTGATATTTCTGTATTAAAAGAAATGAAGCTGTCTGAGCTTCAAGATATTGCTAAATTAGCCAAAACAATAAAATTTAATGGTGTTAAAAAAGATGCCCTAATAAATGAAATATTGGCTCATCAAGCTGCTGCCGAACCAAAAGAAGTTTTACCAACAACAGAAGTAAAACCCAAAAGAAGTCGTATTGCGGTTGAAAAAAAGTCGTTTGACGAAAATAATAATAGTGAAACTCTTTTTTCTGAAATTGAAAAATCACCAAACGAAACAATAAAGGAAGTTGATACTGAAAAAATTGAAATTCCAACGGAATTAGTTTCAGATAAAAAAGAGCCGAAAATTATCAAGTTTAAAAAATCTGAGTACGAAAAAAAGATTGCCATAAAAGTAGAAAAAATGGCTGCTGCTGAAACAAAAATTCCATCTGAAATTAATTCAGAAGTACCTTCTGAAGAATTTATAGAAACTAAAATCACTCCTGAAAAAGTAAATCCTAATCAAATAAAAAAACAAAATCCTAATCAAAATGGGAATGGAAACGGAAATGGAAACGTAAATCCGAATTTCAAAAACAAAAAAAATAATTTTAGAGATGCCGATTTTGAATTTGACGGAATTATAGAAAGTGAAGGAGTATTAGAAATGATGCCTGATGGTTACGGATTTTTGCGATCTTCAGATTATAATTATTTAGCTTCACCAGACGATATTTATTTATCTACTTCACAAATACGTTTGTTTGGTTTAAAAACTGGAGATACTGTAAAAGGTGTTGTGCGTCCTCCTAAAGAAGGCGAAAAGTTTTTTCCGTTAGTTAAAGTACTTAAAATTAATGGTCACGATCCTCAAGTTGTTCGTGATAGAGTAGCTTTTGAACATTTGACTCCAGTTTTTCCATCAGAAAAATTTAAGTTGGCCGAAAAAGGAAGTTCAGTTTCGACTCGTATCATAGATTTATTTTCTCCGATAGGAAAAGGACAACGTGGTATGATAGTAGCACAACCAAAAACAGGAAAAACAATGTTATTAAAAGACATTGCAAATGCTATTGCTGCCAACCATCCTGAAGCTTATTTGATTGTATTATTAATTGATGAACGACCAGAAGAAGTTACAGATATGCAACGTAGTGTGCGTGGCGAAGTTATAGCTTCAACATTTGATAGAGAACCAATGGAGCACGTAAAAATTGCCAATATCGTTCTCGAAAAAGCAAAAAGATTGGTAGAATGTGGTCACGATGTAGTGATATTATTAGATTCTATTACGCGTTTAGCAAGAGCTTATAATACGGTACAACCTGCTTCTGGTAAAGTATTGAGTGGTGGTGTTGATGCAAATGCGCTTCAAAAACCTAAACGCTTTTTTGGTGCTGCTAGAAATGTTGAAAATGGTGGTTCGTTGAGTATTATTGCAACTGCATTAACTGAAACAGGTTCTAAAATGGATGAAGTGATTTTTGAAGAATTTAAAGGAACTGGAAACATGGAACTTCAACTAGACAGAAAAATTGCCAATAGAAGAATTTTCCCTGCAATAGATTTAACTTCTTCAAGCACACGAAGAGACGATTTATTATTGGACGAGAAAACATTACAGCGTATGTGGATATTAAGAAAATTCCTTGCAGATATGAATCCTGTTGAGGCAATGGATACTATAAATGATAAAATAAAGAAGACTAGAAATAACGATGAGTTTTTAATCTCAATGAACGATTAAACTTAATTTAATACCCATAAAAAAACCACGAAAATTTCGTGGTTTTTTTATGGGTAAAAAATTATTAGTTCACAATTATTTTTCTCGTTACTGATTGATTATCAGACCAAATTTTTACAAAATAAAATCCTTTAGGTAAATCTTCGATACTATAAATATGATTGTCTGATTTTGGATTATTGATGGTTTGCATCAACTGACCATTTATAGTTATCAATTGAATTTCTTGCAAAACAGAATCACTATCAATGTTAATTCTATTATTATTTGTAGGATTTGGATAAATTGTTACATCAGATAATAGGTCAAAAGTAGGTACAGAAAGAAACATAGACGGCCAAGTATTTTGAGCTACAGTACCACCCCAAATTGCTGTTGCTAAAAAAGGATTATCAATAAATGGATTTCTATTTCCTTGACCATAAGCATTATTAGCATTTCCTAAATAGGTATTTCTTCTTCTTTCAACTTCAGAAACTGGATCTTCTGCATTCCAATTTAAAAATAAATCAATCATATTACTATCATTTGCAAGTGTAGTTCCTACTCCAACATTTTTTGGCAAACATTGGTTGCCATAACGCAAATACATATACATCATCATTCTAGCAATATCGCCTTTCCATTCATCACCAGGATACCAATTTGTACCAACAGTGCCAGAATTTCCGGATCCAGCAGCATATCTATCACTACCTCTATTTGAATTTCTACTGACATCTGATGCTCTCAAATGATGAATATCAGATCCAGGACCAGAAGTTCCTAAATCAGGGTTTCCGAGAGATTTTGCATAAGTATGTTCTCTATTCCATTCACAACTTCCTGTTCCGTCACTATTATAATCTCTTCGTCTATGATCAACATAATCTGAAGAATTTGCTGGACAAAGATTTTCACTAAATCCGTAAACCAACAAAAGATAAGTATTGGTTGTATCATCAGGATCTAAATCGATTATTTTAATTCCATTTTCTGCATCTTGATACGATAATAAATGAGTATGTGTATTTATAATTTTAGTTGCAAGTGCATTTTTTAAGGCAGTTCCAGATAGATTCCAATTAAATCCATTATAATATGGACTTGCAGGTGCACCATCTTGAGAAAATCCAAAAAAGAAATTTAATAGTAAAATAATAATGTAAGCTTTTTTCATATATTTAATTTTTTCGACTACAAATATATATTCTTTATTTGATTATCAATATAATTTAACTCTTACACAATTATTCATAAAAAAACCTTCAAAAGTTAGAAGGTTATTTTATCATTTTATTTATTAAAATTATTCTCAATTTAATTCACAATTATTTTTTTAATTGTATTTTGATTATTAGCTGTTAATTTAACGAAATAAAAGCCTTTTGGTAAATTTTCTAAATTATAAATATGCTGTTGATTTTTTGGGTTTATTATTTGTTGTAAAATTTGACCATTTATTGCAATCAATTGAATTTCATCTAAAGTAAGTTCACTTTCAATAGTAACCCGATTATCATTTGTAGGATTTGGATAAATAGAAACTGCTTCTAAAACATCAAAAGTAGGATTTGCAAGAGGAAAACCCCAAATTCTTGAAACATAAGAAGGATTGTCTATATATGGATTTCTATTTCCTTGACGAGCAAAAATAGCATTGTTTCTTGCCACTTCTCTCGGACTTACTGGATCTTGTGCATTCCAAGTTAATAAAATATTTAAATAAGCATTTGTAAAAACTTGATTACTCGTTCCATTAAAAGCGGGATAATTGTAACCAGCAACTACATTTTCGTAACGAGTAGCAAAATACAAATACATTCTTGCTATATCACCTTTAAACTCGTCTATTGGTTCAAAAACAGTTCCTGTAAAACCAGCTGCATAACCAGAATTTAATGCAGAACCCAATTTAGATCCGTTTGCAGTTATTATACTTGCATTACCAACTTTTCCGTGAGGATAGTTTGATCTTTCTCCATTTACTTTACCATCTGTTGGAGTAATAAAATTAGCATCTGAAACCATTGGAGAATCTGAATTGAAAATAGATTGCGGTATAATATGTTCTCTGTTATAACAATCACCTTCAACAGAATAATTACCACATCTTTGAGTTGATCCTGATGAGAAATTATAAGGGTCAACTCCTGTAGGGTTTTCAGAATACATGTCTAAAATGGTTCCGTCGTTTTCGTAGAAATAATCTCTATCAGAAGTTTGATAAGTAACATACAAACCATCATATCCTCTATCAGTATGACCTTTAATGATATTGTACAATTGTGTTTTTAAAGTATAACCATTTCCAGTAGCATTGTTATAATAGGTTGCAGAAGGTTGAGCAAAACTAATAATAACAAATAATAAAAAGATCAAAGTATACGTTTTTTTCATTTTAGTAGGTATTTATTAATTAATTAAGTTTTTCTGATTTACGTTCTAATAGCGCCATATAAAAACCATCAAAACCTGAGTCAGAAGCAAGTATTTTAGAATCTTTTACAAAGGTAAAACTTTTACCAATATCTGTAGTTAAAAAATGTTTAATTTGTTCCTGATTTTCAGATGGTAAGATAGAACAAGTGGCATAAACGAGTTTTCCACCAGGCTTTACAATTTTAGAATAATTTTCTAAAACTTCGGCTTGTACTTTTCTAATATTATCAATAAATTCTGGTTTTAATTTCCATTTTGCATCAGGATTTCTTTTTAAAACTCCCAAACCGCTACAAGGTGCATCAATCAATACACGATCTGCTTTTTCGTGTAATTTTTTTATAACTTTTGTAGTATCTATTATTCTATATTCAATATTAAAAGCGCCATTTCTTTTGGCACGAAGTTTTAATTGTTTGAGCTTACTCTCATATAAATCCATTGCTATAAGTTGCCCTTTGTTTTCCATTAAAGATGCGATATGCAACGTTTTACCACCTGCACCTGCACAAGTATCTACAACTCTCATTCCTGGTTTTACGTCTAAAAATGCTGCAACTAGTTGAGAATTGGCATCTTGAACTTCAAAAAGTCCTTCTTTGAAAGCATCAGTCAAAAAAACATTGGCTCTTTCTTTAAGAACTAATGCATCGGGTTGGTCTTTCAAAAAATCTGTTTCAATATTCAAATCCATTAAAATGGCACGCAATTTTTCTTTTGTCGTTTTGAGTGTATTAACTCTCAATATTACTTTTGCAGGTTGATTTTGTGCCGCTATTTCTGTAGACCAAACTTTTTCTCCTAATTCTTTTACACCCAATGCATCCATCCAATCAGGAATTGATTCTTTGAAAACCCTTATCTTGGAAAGCTCATCAAATCTACCTTTTATTTTACGAATTGGTGTTCCTTCTAATTGTTTCCAATCTGGAATTGGATATCCTCTCAAAACTGCCCAAGAAGCAAACATTCTCCATAAATTATCTCTATCAAAAGGTTCTTTAACTTCGGCAATTTCGGCATATAAACGTTTCCAACGAACAACTTCGTATATGGTTTCTGCAACAAATTTTCTATCTGAACTTCCCCAACGCTTGTCTTTTTTTAAAGATCTTGCTACAACTTTATCTGCATATTCTCCTTCATTGAAAATTGCATTTAAAGCATCAATCGTTGTGTAAACTAAATTTCGGTGTAATCTCATTTTAAATTTTAATAAGGCTACAAAGGTATTGCTTTTATATAGAATGAGAAAGAGTAATATTAATTGGAATTAATACTACTCTTTCTATTAGAAAAAAATTTTTTTTTTTAATGATGATTACTTTCTACTCGCTTCATATTTATAATTTCTGGAGCATGTAATACCATCGGAAATTGTTCTACTTTTACAGAACTACTGTCTAAACCAAAACCTTTTTCTTCAGATAAACTTAATTTTTTCATAAAGAAATAAACATTCATAACTACTTTTTCATAAAATGACAAATCACTATCATTAGAAAGGAATTTTTCAGAAAGTACAAACTTAAAGTCACCTATTATATTATTTTTGTTTAAAGATTCATATCGACTTGTGATGTCAACTTCTCCATTTTTAACCATATCTTTAATTACTTCTTTAAACATAAGGTTGATTTTGGTAGGTTCTCTAAATCCTAGATAAAAATCGACTCTATAGATATCATCTTTTATTATTTCGGTAACTTTATATTCTTTTTTGTATGGTTCGTTTAAAACATTTACGTGAATAAACCAATATAAATCAGCTCTTTTTGGACGTTTTTGTAAAATAGAATACATTACTTTTTCTTCTATCTCATCACTTCGTGTTGAATTGGTCATATAAACTAAATGTGTGGCATATTTAGGAATTGACAAATCAACACTTAACTCAGCCAATACTTTTTTGTAAGTGTCAATTTTAACAATTTTAGTATAGTTTTTACTGATTTGTTTGGCCAAATACCAAGTTGCCATAACTCCAATTAGTATCATAGCAATGAATAAAGTTACAAAACCTCCGTGGAAAAACTTCACAATATTTGCTGCCAAAAAGCTAAATTCAATTACAAGATATGTAGCAATTAAAGGTACAATTATAAACCACTTTACCCTTTTCATTATTAGATAAAAATTAAGCAAAATAGTGGTCATAATCATACATAATATAATGGCCAAACCATAAGCATGTTCCATATTACTTGATTCTCTAAAATAAAGTACAATTCCTATACAACCTAGTAATAATAACCAATTTATAGAAGGAATATACAATTGACCTTTCAGTTCTGTAGGGTATTTTATTTTTACTTTAGGCCATAAATTCAAACGCATTGCTTCGTTAATTAAAGTAAACGAACCGCTAATTAATGCTTGAGATGCAATAACTGCTGCTAATGTTGAAATAACAACTCCAATTGGCTGAAACCAAACTGGCATCATTAAATAAAAAGGATTTCCAGCGCTACTACTCAATTGTTCTAATGTTTTTCCTTCGTGAGCAATTAGATAAGCGCCTTGGCCAAAGTAGTTAAGCAACAACATCGTTTTTACAAAAATCCAGCTAATTCTAATATTTTTTCTACCACAATGTCCCATATCAGAGTACAATGCTTCAGCTCCTGTAGTACATAGAAAAACTGCTCCTAAAACGTAAAACCCTTCTGGATGAATCATTAATAATTCATAGGCATAGTAGGGATTTATGGCTTTAAATACTGAAAAATCGGTAATGATTTGAGAAAAACCAATTACACCAAGCATTACAAACCAAACCAACATCATTGGGGCAAAAAACTTCCCAACTAATTTTGTACCAAATTGTTGTATAGTAAAAAGAATGATTAAAATAGTAATAACGATTGGTATCGTTTGTATGTCAGGTTTAAAAAGACGTAATCCTTCTACAGCAGAGGATACAGATATTGGTGGTGTAATTATTCCATCGGCTAGAAGAGCACTTCCACCTATAATTGCCGGAATAATCAACCATCTAATCTTAGTTCGCTTAACCAAGGCAAAAAGTGCAAAAATTCCGCCTTCACCGTGATTATCGGCACTTAGTGTTATTATTACGTATTTTAAAGTTGTTTGTAAAGTAAGTGTCCAAAAAATACAAGAAATTCCACCTAAAACAATATCTCTATTGATAGCATAATCTCCAATTATGGCTTTCATTACATATAATGGTGAAGTACCAATATCTCCATAAATAATTCCTAAAGTTATTAGTAATCCTGCTACTGATAATTTACTGTGAAGTCCGTGATGCTGAGAGGTCATAAAAAAAAGTTAAAAAAAGTCTACAAATTTACTATTAAAAAAAATTACTTAAATCAATATTGCAATGTTTTTTTATTCTTTTAAACTTATTAAATAAAAAAAAGGAAATAACACAACAGTATTATTCCCCTTTTTTTAATGAATTATTATTTTTATCTTCTACCAACTCTTTCAGAATTACTCGAAGAATTACCTCTAGATTGAGATGCATTACTTGATTGCGTATTTATTCTAGGTGAGTCAGAACGTGTTGAACCATAATCTCTAGTTGTAGTATTAACACTATTTCTTATTGGTTGATTTTCTCTTGTTGAACCATAATCTCTAGTTGTAGTATTAGCACTATTTCTTATTGGCTGGTTTTCTCTCGTTGAACCATAATCTCTAGTTGTACTATTAGAACTATTTCTTATTGGTTGGTTTTCTCTTGTTGAACCATAATCTCTAGTTGTACTATTAGAACTATTTCTTATAGGCTGGTTTTCTCTAGTTGAACCATAATCTCTCGTTGTAGAATTTGCACTACTTCTTATTGTTTGATTTTCTCTGGTTGAACCATAATCTCTCGTTGTAGAATTTGCACTACTTCTTATTGGTTGATTTTCTCTGGTCTTCGAATATGCTGTTTCATTTCTTGTAGTAACATTTTTGAATGTTCTGATTTGATCTAAATCGTGACGATTGCTATAATTCGTATTTCGATAAGTAAAAGCACGTGTAGGATAATTACGCTCACAATAATCACCTCTTCTTATATTGTGCATTGCAACCGCTCTTTCGCAACGTCTTACATTTACATAATTATAATGATGATTAAAATTAATGTGAATATTGATATTGTTTCTGTATCTAAATATTGGACAAGGATTCCAAGCATAATAATATGTAGGATAATAATCCCAATACCATAATGAACAATACGGACGATAACTTGTTACCCAAAACGAAGTATAAATATAAGGTGTATGAACATAAACTGGCTCATAAATATAGTTTTGACCATACATATACACATCTCCAACTACTTGAACTTGAACATTATTATGACGATCTTTTTCTACTTCAATTGTAGCAACATCTTGATAAGAATCTCTCCCTAAAACAGATTGCACAATTATCAAATGTGTATTTCCTTCTACAGATTCAATTACTCTTAAATAATCAACTTGATTATCATTATTCAAATCTAAATTTGAAATTTGAATGGTAGGATCATTCAATTGTCTTTCAAAATCTTCTAAATCTTTGGCGTCACCAAATATAGAAGCAACAGCTCTCAAGTCTAAATTATCACTAATTTCAGAACTGGTTGCGTTAACAGTAGTTCTATCTTGTGCAAAAATTGGGCTAGCAAAAAGGGCAATCAATAATGTTGATATAAATAATTTCGTTTTCATAATACAATGGTTTGATTAATACTTTTTGGAGTTATCCAATTACTGTGCCAATAATTTTTTACAACTTTATACATTTAATTTTAAATAAAAATAAATTGTAAATTAGCCTACTTTTAAAAGGATTTCAAATGAAAAAAATATTATTTTTCTTGGCTTTTGGTTTTCTATTTGTAAATTGTTTAGTAAAAAATAATATTCAAAAAACATCTGATTTTCAATATATTACAATTGATACTCTTATAAAAGATAAAATAAGCATCAGAGCAATTGTAATTGACGATGAAAAAGTTTGGTATGCAGCAGATAAAAACCGATTTGGATATTATGATTTAAATTCAAACCAAAAAACAGAACACAAAATAGTAAAAGATAGTTTGCAAATTGAATTTAGAAGTATCGCAAAAAACAACAAAAATATTTATATTTTGAATGTAGGAAATCCTGCTTTATTATATCAAATATCAAAAAAAACAGAGCAAGAAAAATTGGTATATCAAGAAAATAATGAAAAAGTTTTTTATGATTGCATGCAATTTTGGAACAACCAAGAAGGAATTGCCATTGGAGATCCAATAACCAATTGTCTTTCGATAATAACAACTCGAGATTCTGGAAAAACGTGGCAAAAAATACCTTGCGAAAAATTACCAAAAACTACAGATGGAGAAGCTGCTTTTGCTGCAAGCAATACCAATATTTGTATTAAAGGATTAAAAACTTGGATTATTTCTGGTGGCAAAAAATCAAGAATTTTTTATTCTCCTGACAAAGGCAAAAATTGGGAAGTTTTTGATACTCCAATAGTACAAGGTTTAGAAATGACTGGTGTTTATACTGCTGATTTCTATGATGAAAATACAGGTGTTATTGCTGGTGGAAATTATGATATTCCTAATCAAAATTTCAGTAACAAAGCCATAACACATGATGGAGGAAAAACTTGGCAATTGCTAGCAGAAAATCAAGGCTTCGGTTATGCTTCTTGCATTCAATTTGTTCCTAAAAGCAACAAAAAACAATTAGTTTGTGTTGGTGCTATGGGATTATATTACTCTGTAGATTGTGGCAAAACTTGGAAAAGATTTTCAACCCAAAAAGATTTATATACAATAAGATTTATCAATAAAAATACTGCAATTGTTGCTGGTAGAAATTGTATGTTGAAAATTAATTTTAAATAAACTAATCTTTCATTTTGTTGTCTCTATACTGTTTCAAAAGTTTTCTATTAAAACCTTCTTCTGATCGTTTTAGTTTGATAATTTTTTTGGCAGGAAGAATTCCTTTTAAACTAGCAATAAATTTTTTTCGAAGCTGATACAAATCATCTTCGGTGCTTTCCATTTGAGTCAATAAATTTGCAGCCTCTTTTTCGGTTATTGCATATACTTCGCCTCCATCAAGTCGTTTTAGGTAAGAATGCATTTTGTCTTGACGCAATTCTTTTTGTCTGTCTTCGTATGCATTAAATATTGTCCAAAATTTTGTAGCTTCTTCAGAAGTAAGTTGTAATTCTTCGGTAATATAAGCCACTTTTAAGGCTTTTATTTGCTCTTTTTTTTCTTTCAATCTAGGTTGTGCAAATGAACTAATTGCAATAAAAAGTAACAATATCGAAATGATTTTTTTAATTTTCATGAGTATATTTTATTCTGAATTATTTAATTTACGATATAATTTTCTAAATCTGAAACAGTTGACAATTCATCTTCAATAGTTTTATTTTCGATAGTAGTTGCTATTTTCAATTTTTGAATATCATTTTCATCTAAAAGTGATACAAAATCATCTTCGTTTAATGTAGATTGTTGTGTAATATAATTTTCTAAAACTTCTTGATCTATAGCGTTAGATTCCGTTTGAAACTGCTGAATCATTGGTATAGAGAATGCAATTACAAAAATTGCTGCAATAGCAATCATCCAGGTTTTACGTCTTGCGAAAACAGAAATAACTTTAGGCTCTTTCTGTTTTATTTTTTTTATTACATTTTGCGAGAAATTATCAAAATAACCATCTGGAGTTTTAAATCCTGAAGTAATTTTAGGTTCGCTATCTAATTTAAATGTTTTCATACTGTTTGTTAGACAAAATTAATGAATAAAGGTTTAATTGTTTATCATAAAATCTTCAATTTTTTTTGCTGCATGATGGTAAGATGCTTTTAATGCTCCTACTGAAGTTCCTAAAATTTCAGACATATCTTCATATTTAATTTCTTCAAAATAGCGCATTTTAAAAACCAATTGCTGTTTTTCTGGCAAAAGTAATATCGCTTTTTGAAGTTTTATTTGTATTTCATTGCCATCAAAATAATCATCCGCTTTAAGATTTTCTACAATTTTGGTTTGCATAGCTTCACTTGTAGTTCCGTTTCGTTTAGCTTTGCTATTTATAAACGTTATTGCTTCATTAGTTGCAATACGATACATCCAAGAAAACAACTTGCTATCACCTTTAAAATTTTTTAAATGTTGAAAAACTTTTACAAATGTATTTTGCAAAACATCATCAGTATCATCGTGGTTCAAAACAATATTTCGAATATGATTGTATAATGGTTTTTGATAATCAGACAAGAGCTTTTGAAACGCTTCGTTTTGCGTTATAGGATTCAATAACTGTGCTATGAATTGCTTTTCGTCCAAAGAAAAATTTACTATTAGAATGCAATTATATAAAAAGGTTTAATTTAAAATTTATTGTTCTAAACTAGAATCTTTTTTTAATACTATTTTCAAAAACAAAAATCCGATAATTGCCGCAATCGCAGAAGAAATTAAAATTACAAATTTGGCATTATTGATAATTACTTCATCATTAAAAGCCAAAAGTGTAATAAAAATTGACATTGTAAAACCTATACCACCCAAAAATCCAACTCCTATAATAGTTTTCCAATTTAGGTCAGAAGGCAAATAACACCATCCAATTTTGACAGCAAATAGTGTCATTAGAAAAATCCCTATCGGTTTGCCAACAATTAATCCTAATACAATTCCTAAACTATAAGGTTGTGATAAAGATTCGCTAATTGAAGCATTCAAAACTATTGCTGTATTGGCTAATGCAAAAATAGGAAGGATAATAAAGGCAACTGGTTTGTGCAAAAAATGCTGCAAAATATAGGAAGTCGATTTCTCGTCACCATTTCCAAACGGAATTGCAAAAGCAAATAAAACACCCGTAATTGTGGCATGTACTCCAGAATGAAGCATAAAATACCACATAAAAATTCCTCCTATTAGATACGGTATAAGGTTTCTAACCTTAAGTCTATTCAAAACTAAAAGGACTCCAAAAATAGATAATGCAATACATAAGTTACTTAATAATAAGGTTTTGGTATAGAATAAAGCAATAATTATTATAGCACCCAAATCATCAATAACCGCCAATGCTGTTAAAAATATTTTTAAAGAAACAGGAACTCTATTACCTAATAAAGATAGAATCCCTAATGCAAATGCAATATCGGTTGCCATTGGTATTCCTGCTCCTGAATGCGTTTCTAAACCATAATTGAACAACAAATAAATTCCTGCTGGAACCAGCATTCCTCCTATTGCTCCAAAAATTGGCAACATTGCATCTTTCATATTTGACAATTCTCCTTGATAAATTTCGCGCTCAAGTTCTAACCCAATGAGCAAAAAGAAAATGGTCATTAACCCATCATTTATCCAATATTCAATACTATTTCCTGACCATTGCATTTGCCAAAAATGATGATACTGTGCACCAAAACTAGAATTCGCAATCATCAATGAAAGAACTGTACAACCTATTAAAACTAATCCTGAAGTTTTTTCGTTATCAAAAAAATGAGTGAATAATTTTGTCAGTTTCATAGCAATGTAAATAAATTACAGTTTTTAATTTTAAAAAACTGAATCGCATTAAAAATAAATAGCAAAGTTGATTAAGGAGTTGGTGATACTTCCTCAGGTTTTGTTTCTACAGGAGTTACAACCGGTTGCACATCGACAGTATTTGTAGTTACTGGTTTTGGTTTATAAACTGGAGTTGCAATTTTTGGCTGTATCGGGATATATATTTCAGTTACCCATTGCGATGGATTGGCAATTTGATCACTATTTTTTGCATAAATTTCTAGATAAACACCATCGCTTTTTTGAGTTAATTTATTTTTATCAATATATTCAAAAGTTTTGTCCCAAGCTTCTTTACTGTGTGAATAATCACCTGTTAGAGTGGTTTTTACAGCTTGAAATGGAAACAATTGTCCTGATGTAATATCACTGCCTTCACTAATAAAAACTTGATCTTTGATAGGAATTGCTACAGAAAAACGAGTCAAACCTTTGGCAACATCATAAGTATGATACATTACAAAAGGTTTACCATACATAGTCAATTTATTTTTTTCAAAAAAATGAATTATATTCGGTATCATTATTCTCAAATTTTTATTCACGTTCGAAATCTTGCTTGTAATGGTTTGCTTCATATAATAACATCCTAGTTTTTGAATTATACCATTAACTTTAATATTATACGTTTTTAATTCATACACTAACGTTTTATCTAGATTGGCTAAACTTTTTTCGTACATTGTTCCAATCACATTATCTACACCACCTTGAAAAGCACTGTATATTTTGAAACCAAAACTCATGGTACCTTTTGATCGCCAAGTTACTTTTGTTGCACCCAATGTGTCTATAAAAGTCCAAAAAACTTCTGAATGTGAACCATTATAATTCATTTTCTGATTAATACTTTGATTTTCTATTGTCGTAATTGTTTTTAAATCTCCTTCACCATCACTTCCTTTCCAAGAATAAAAACCACCATTACCTATTGTATTTCCAGGATAATAAAACTGCATTGAAGGTTCGTCTTTTTTCCAAGAACCAAAAGTTTCCCAATTTCTTAAATCGTTTACATAACTATAAACAGTTGCTTTAGGCGATTTAATTATTGCACTTCGTGACACATCATAATTGCCTTTTTGAGTAGCTATAAAAACAGCTGTGGCAAACAAAGCCAAAAGTAGTAGAAGAAATATATATTTCAGAATTCTCATAAGATACCAATTAATAACTTTGATGTAAAGTTAAAAAATATATTCATAGTAAGCCTATAATATTCTGTAAGAAATTTGTATTCTAATTTTGATAAAAAAATTATTATAATTTTATTTATAATATCAAAAAAAATAATTTTCAGAAAGCCATCGTTTTATTTTACAGTGACCTTTTTTAGTTATTGGAAGTTCTTCTTTTATAGCCTTTTCAATTTTATGAAAGGTACAAAGCATAGCATAATTCTTTAATCTCATATAACTATTTATGTAATGAAGCACTTCGTATCCATCATTAACATTAAGTTCTTGAGTATCATGAAATTGAATTTTTTTGGATACAATTTCTTTTTTACTCGGATTCCATTCATAGGAATATTTTAAGTCCGTTTCGTTGTATATTGACATAACTCCAAATTTTAATCTTTAACAATGTTCAAATTTAGAAAACGTTTTTATCAAAAAAATCCCCAATAATGGGGATTTTTCAATTATTTTTTATGTTCATTTTTTTAGCGTTTCATCGTTATTTTTATCACAAAAAGAGCTGCAATAAATAGTAAAAAAACAATCAAAACTTTATAACTTCCTTTATAGAATATTTGGTGCAAAGCCGCATCCTTTCTATAAACATAGACTGCAGCAATAATAAAACTAACCAGAAAAAATCCTGCAAAAATCCATTGTCCTTGTGTAAACATTGTGTATAATTTTTTTACAAAATTAAACAATTGCGTTCAAAAGTTACTATTTTGCATCGTCTAATAAATTTTAATTTTATGAAAAAACAAATCAATGCAGTAAAAGAATTTCATACTGCTTTTAATATAGGATATAGCGAAAATCTAAAAGGCCATTTGGGAGAAAATAAAAATATACTTCGCTATAATTTGATGAAAGAAGAAAATGAAGAGTATCTAGAAGCTGTTCAAAATAATGATTTGGTAGAAATTGCCGATGCTCTAGGTGATATGATGTATATCCTTTGTGGCACAATTATAGAACACGGTTTGCAATATAAAATAGAAGAAGTTTTTGATGAAATTCAACGAAGTAATATGAGTAAATTGGGCGAAGACGGAAAACCAATCTATCGTGAAGATGGCAAAGTAATGAAAGGTCCTAATTATTTTAAACCTGACTTTTCTAAAATTCTAATTTAATCTAAAATAAAAAAGAGGAACTTCATAGACTGAAATTCCTCATTTTTTGAATTGAAATATAAAAAACTACACTTTAACTGTCCAGCCAAAAGTATCATCAGCAAGTTTATACTGTATATTAGTTAGTTTTTCTTTGAGTTCTAAAGCTACAGATTTCTCTAGTTTTGGCAATTCATAGTAAATGTCTTGGTAGGAGAACCCAACAATTGGATTTACAACTGCAGCAGTTCCTGCTCCAAAAATTTCTTGTAAACTGCCATCTTTTGCTGCAGCAATCAATTCTGAAACAAGAACTGATCTTTGTTCAAGTTTAATTCCATCTCTTTTGGCAATGGCTATTAAACTTTTTCTTGTAACACCATCTAGAATTCGTTCACTTGTTGGTGCAGTATATAATGTATCGTTTATTCTAAAAAAAACATTCATTGTTCCTGCTTCTTCCAACTTAGTATGTGTTGCATCGTCAGTCCAAATAATTTGTTGAAAGCCTTGCTCGTTTGCCAATTTAGTTGGATAAAATTGAGCAGAGTAATTTCCGGCTGCTTTTGCTGCTCCAATACCTCCATTGGCTGCACGACTATAATGCTCAGCAATTAAAACTTTTACCTCACCAGAATAATACGATCGTGCTGGTGATAATATAATCATAAAACGGTATTGTGTTGATGGTGCAGCAATAACTCCACTACCAATAGCAATCATAAAAGGACGTATGTATAAAGTATTTCCTAATCCCTTTTTTACCCAATCTCTTTCTATATCAACTAGTTTGTGCAAACCACTCATAAAAATTTCTTCAGGAACTTCTGGCATTGCCATTCTAACAGCCGATTTGTTGAAACGATCAAGATTTTGATCAGGACGAAAAAACCAAACATCATCATTTTCATCTTTATAGGCTTTCATTCCTTCAAAAATAGCTTGCCCATAATGAAAAACTTTTGCCGAAGGATCTAAAAGAAAAGGTTCATATGGTTTTATTTGAGGCTTTTGCCATTTTCCTTCTCTAAAATCGCATATAAACATATGATCTGTGAAAGTGGTACCAAAAGATAGATTTTCAAAATCAACAGTAGCAATTTTTGATTTAGAAACAGTAGCTATATCGATTTCGTTTGTGGTAATAATACTCATTTATTTATTTATTTTGGAATAGTTTAAATCATAAAAAACTTATAGTCAATGTATTAACATATTTGTTCTCCAAAAAAAAAATTTATCCTTATTTTTGGCTAAAATAATAAAATTTGAATGCAAATAGTAGTGTATTTTTAAAAAAATATTTATAAATATTTTTTTTTTACACAATCTAAAAACAAAATTTAATTAAAAATTGTAATACATTAAATAACAATAACAATAAACTGTTATTTTTGTTGACATTAAATATTAACATCACTATAAAATGAAAAAAATTAGTATAATACTTTGCATAACAATTTTAATCTTCAGTTGTCAGAAAAAAGTAGAAGTAGCACAAGAAAGTTATGCTTCGTTTGGAGATTCTATTTCTAAAGATGGTGCAATATCAAAAGAAACAATGTTTGCAAAATATGCAGGAATGAAAGATGGCGATACATTGAATGTGAAATTTGAATCTAATATAAAAGATGTGTGTCAGAAAAAAGGATGCTGGATGAATCTAGAAATGCCTAATAATGAAGAAGTTTTTGTCAAATTTAAAGACTATGCTTTTTTTATGCCATTAAATTCAAAAGGGCAAGATGTAATTGTAAACGGGAAAGCATTTGTAAGTATTGAAAG
>JAYTVI010000061.1:0-6815 GCA_043744095.1 Flavobacterium sp. | reverse complement strand
ATTGATGGAGAATTAGATCATCTTCCAGAAGCTGCTTTCAACTTGAAAGGAACTATTGAAGATGCTATCGAAGCAGGTCAAAAAATGTTAGCAGAAGCTTAATATAGTTATAAGTTATGAGTTATAAGTTATGAGTTTTTACTCTAATTCAAATCTCATAATTGATAATTCATAACTCATAAAATTATGATTTTAGAAATAGTATCACCAGAAGCGTTATTATATAAAGGAGAAGTTACTTCGGTTTCGTTTCCTGGATTTGATGGTAGTTTTCAAATATTGAACAATCACGCACCGATAGTTGCCACTTTAAAAGAAGGGAATATAAAAATAAATGCTCCAAAATTTACATTTAGTAAAGAAGTGGCTAGTAAATTTGCAAAAGCAGACGAACAAAATTATTCATTATCAATTTCTTCGGGTACAATAGAAATGAAAGACAATAAAGTAATTGTTTTAGTAGACTAAAACGGTTAATATAAATTTAGAAAAGCCAGACATTATTGTTTGGCTTTTTTATATTAATTTTTCACATATTCCATTATATCACTTGGTTGACAATTTAATATTTCGCAAATCATTTCTAATGTTGAGAAACGAATAGCCTTAGTTTTACCCGTTTTTAATATAGACAAATTAGCTGTTGTAATTCCAATTCTATCAGGGCAAACTCATACTTTTTTCCGACACAAATTACACAAATTAACACAAATCTGAATCTGACAACAGACAGTTTTAACTATTTTTTAAAATTAATCACACTAATTTCTCACACTTTTGGAAATTCGAATAATTTTAAAATTTTAACAAAGCGTGAGTTTGCCCTGCCAATTCTATCAGCCAATTCATTAGAACGCATTTCCCGTTTGGCAAGCATAACATCAAGGTTTACTATTATTGGTATGGTTATATTGTTAACTCATTATCTTCTTTAATTTTTTTTCCCATTTCAAAAACTTCCGAAAGTACAATAAGAAACAAACCTATCGTCAAAAAATATAAAAATGGTCCGTCTCCAATTATTATTGTAGCTTTGTCTTTAGAAAATGACATTAAAAATTGGGTAAGAGAATAAATTATAGAAGATATAATAAACACATTCCCTAACTTTTTCAAAATAAAAATTGTTGATTCTTCAAATATCAGTTTTGTTTGAAAAAAGGAAAGCAATTTTCTAAATAAATATAACCCATACACATAAAATCCCATACATATAAAAGCAACAAATACTGCTGTTTTACCGGTAATTGTTTTTATATCAACATTATTATTTAAAATTTTTATTGGTATTTTTACAAATTCAGGATAGATAAAACTTAATACAGAAAATATAAAAATAAAAGGCAGCCCAATTAATGAAATAACCCAAACAATATCAATAATTGTTTTTAAAGCATTTAATTTTTTCATAATTTATTGTTTTAAAAGGTATACAAATATATAAAAATTATTGATAAACAATAATAAAACATTTAAAAACAATAAAAATATTTAATAAAAAGTAAATAATAAGTTAGTTATATTACTGCTCTATGAAAAACTTTCCAAAAAATCTTTTAATAAAAATTGAAACGCGTAAGCATAAAAATGCTCTACGAATATTACCTACACCAAATAATAGAATCGATTTTTCATCAAATGATTATATTGGTTTTGCAAAATCAGAAGATATTTTCAACAAAACACATCAGTTTTTAGTTGACAATAATTGTACAATTAATGGTGCAACTGGTTCGAGACTGATTTCTGGAAACCATCAATTCTATGAAATTACAGAAACACATATCGCCCAATTCCATCAAGTAGAATCGGCACTTGTCTTCAATTCAGGTTATGATGCCAACGTTGGTTTTTTTAGCAGTGTTCCTCAAAAAGAAGATCTAATTGTTTATGATGAATTGTGTCATGCTTCCATACGAGACGGGATACAATTGTCTAAAGCAAAATCATATAAATTTAAACATAATGATTATGATGATTTAGAGCGGTTAATCTTAAAATTTTTAGAAAATAAAACGAATATTTATATTGTTACAGAATCTGTTTTTTCTATGGATGGTGATTCTCCAGATTTAGAAAAAATTGCGAATCTCTCCGAAAAACACAATTGTTATTTAGTTATTGATGAAGCTCATTCAATTGGCGTTTTTGGTGAAAATGGTGAAGGATTAATTCAAAATTTAGGAATTCAAGACAAAGTTTTTGCGAGAATAGTGACCTTCGGAAAAGGCTTAGGTTGTCACGGTGCTGTTATTCTTGGCAGTAATGAATTGCGAGAATATCTTATTAATTTCGCACGTAGTTTTATATATACAACAGGTTTATCTCCACATTCTATTACAACAATTTATATCGCTTACCAACATTTAGAAAAACAAAACAAAGAGATAAAAAAACTCAAAGAAAACATTATATTGTTCAATCAACAAAAACAATTGTTGGGATTGAAACCTATTTTTGTAAGAAGCAAATCTGCAATTCAGTGTGCAATAATTCCTAGAAATGAGACTGTAAAAAACATTGCTAATAAACTTCAAGAAAAAGGTTTTGAAGTAAAAGCAATTTTATCTCCTACAGTACCTGAAGGTCAAGAACGATTGCGTTTTTGCATTCATAGTTATAATTCTGAAAAAGAAATTATAGATGTTTTAGGATTGTTAAGTACTTTTGTGTTTTAATTTATATAAACAGATAATTAATACTATTAATAGGTTAATTTTAATTTCCGAGCCACACCCAACTAACAGAAAGAGAATGAACAAATCAATAATATCAATACTTATTTTACTTTGCTTGACAAGTTGCTTAACAAACAAGAAAACTTGCGATACAAAAATTGTAAAACAAAATTATGAAGTAAAACTCGATACCATGAATTTGTTTGACATCTCAAGAAATAGAAATATACCAGTAGCCATATTTTCACCAAAGGCAGAAAAACAAATAGCCAATCAACAGGTTGTCATATATAGTCACGGTTATAGACAAAACAAGGAAGGTGGCTATTTGACACATTCAAATTTGACAACTCTTTTGGCTTCAAAAGGATATTTTGTAATTTGTATTCAACACGAACTTCCAACAGACAGTTTAATACCAAAAAAAGGAATACCTAAAATTGTTAGAAGGTCAAATTGGGAAAGAGGAGCAACTAATATTTTGTTTGTGCTAAATGAGTTCAAAAAAACAAAACCAAATTTAGACTACAAACGGTTAACATTAATAGGATGCTCCAATGGTGGCGATATGTCAATGTTATTTGCCCAAAAATACCCAAACTTGCTTTATAAAATAATTTCATTAGATAACAGAAGATGTGATTTTCCAAGAACTTCAAATCCTAAAATATATTCATTACGGTCAAGCGACCAAGTAGCTGACTTGGGAGTTTTACCTACTTTGGAAGAACAAAAAAAATTTGGGATGAAAATTATTAAATTGAAAAATACAATACACAACAAAATGAATGACGATGCTAATAAAAAACAACGCAAAGAAATGAATAATTACATTTTAGACTTTTTACAGGAATGAAACAAGAATCTTATATTTTCCTATTGATATGTTTTTTTTCAATTTCAAATAATGCACAAAATATTGAAACATTAAGAAATGAAATAATGAAAAACATTTCTTCAAAAAAAGCTACTGTTGGACTTTCCATTTGTGGGGAAAATGAAAATGATACGCTAACTATAAACGGAGCAGAACATTTGCCTATGCAAAGTGTATTTAAGTTTCATATTGCATTGGTTGTTTTATCAGAGATTGACAAAGGAAAGTTTAAACTAAATCAAAAAATAAAAATTTCAAAACAAGAATTATTACCTGATACTTGGAGTCCAATTAGAGAAAAATATCCAAATGGCACAACATTAAAATTGTCAGAAATTTTAAAATATACAGTTGCAGAAAGCGATAATAATGGTTGTGATTTATTAGTTCGTTTATTAGGTGGTATCAACAAAGTGAACAGCTATTTTGAAAATCAAAATATTAAGGAAATATCTATAAAAGCAAATGAAGAAGAAATGCATAAATCTTGGGAAATTCAATTTACAAATTAGGCAACACCAAAATCTACAACAAAACTTTTAAAAACTTTTTATGAAAACAAATTACTGTCTAAAAAAAGTAATAACTTTCTACTAAAAACATTAAAAGCAACTACAACAGGTCCAAATCGTCTTAAATCATTATTGCCAAAGAGCACAATAATAGCACACAAAACAGGAACTTCGGGCACAAATGAAAAATCAGGAATAGCAGCAGCAACTAATGATATTGGAATAGTTTTTTTACCAAATGGTAAGCATTATTTTATAAGTGTTTTTATAGCCAACTCAACAGAAAATTCAGAAACAAACGAAAAGATAATTGCTGATATTTCAATACTAACTTGGAATTATTTTATAAGTAAAAAATAAATGTGATGATAGAAAAATCAATAGACCGATTAGCTTTTTTATGCAATACAATTCCACCATTGCTTTGCGAAATCAATGATACTATATTTTCTAAAAAACCTAATCCTTTAAAATGGAGTAAAAAAGAACTTCTTGGACATTTAATAGACAGTGCAACGAACAATCATCAACGTTTTGTACGTTGTCAATTTGAGAACATTCCAACTATTGTTTACGACCAAAACAATTGGAATAAATTCAATTTTTATCAACAAATAGACAAACAACAAATTATCGATTTTTGGACAATTTATAACAAGCAATTACACGAACTTATAAAAAATATTCCGAGTGAGAATTTACCGAAAGAATGTAGTGCCAGTGATGGAATTATTTGTACAATTGAATTTTTAATAACAGATTATGTTGAACATTTAGAGCATCATTTAAAACAAATTGTAAATTATTGAACTTAATGAAAACAATTATAATAACTGGAATAAACAAAGGACTTGGTAAGGCGTTGTTTACTCAATTGATAGAGAAAGAATATTTTGTTTTTGGTTTACTGCGAAATGAAACAATTTATAATCAGCTTATAAAAGACAAGCCACAAAATGCAGATTATATATTAGCAGATATTTCCAATGACAATTGTATTGAAAAAATTAAACATATTGTAAAAGTCAAAAAATTAGATTTGGTAATAAATAATGCAGGGATTCAAGGCGATGGAATGACATTAGAGACAGCTACATCAACTGAAATTTTAGAATTAATTAATGTTCATTGTCTAGGTGTATTTAGAATTATGAAAGCAATTACTGAAAATTTAAAAGATAATAATGCTACAGTTATTAATGTAAATTCAAGATTGGGTTCTATTTATCATCAAGAAATTGGCACGTTTAAAAATATGGAAGTTAGTTACTCATATAGAATTGCAAAAGCTTCTCAAAATATGTTGACAGCAAGTTTACGACTTGAATTTGAAAACACAAATTTTGTAAGTTTGACACCAGGAAGATTATCAACCGAAGCAGAATACAATGAAAGTGCAAAAAGAATTATTGATTTTTGGGAGCTAGAAAACTTTAAAAACACAAATGGAATTTTAGAAGTGCCGAATAAAATGACAGAATGGTAAAAAATAACAGTATATTGTCGTTTCAAGAAATGGCGATAAATCTGCTAAATTCAAGATTTACTTCCTCAATAAATAGTATCTTAGAGGAAAATATTCGGTTACGATGTAAGCTACTTCTTGCAACTGCAAAACGATAAAATAGAATGAAAATTTTCATAACAGGTATTTCAACAGATGTTGGCAAAACAATAGCATCTACAATTATTACAGAATCATTAGAAGCAGATTATTGGAAACCCATTCAAGCTGGTGATTTAGAGAATTCAGATAGTCATAAAATACAACACTATATTTCTAATAATAAAACCATTGTTCACGAAAACAGCTATAAATTTAATACTCCAGCAAGTCCACATTTAGCGGCTGCAATCGACGGTATTACAATTGATTTAAAAAAAATTATAGAACCCAAAACAAAAAACAATCTTGTAATTGAAGGCGCAGGCGGATTATTAGTTCCGTTGAACGACGTCGATTGTGTTATTGATTTAATTAAAAATGATTATAAAATAATTCTAGTTTCACGTCATTATCTTGGAAGCATCAACCACACGTTGTTATCATTTGAAGCATTAAAAAGTCGAAATTTAAAAGTTGCCGGAATCATTTTTAACGGTGACAAAAACAAAGCTACAGAAGAAATAATTCTCAATAAAACCAAAGCTAAATTCATAGGACGAATTGACAACGAACCGTATTTTGACCAAAATGTAATTCAACATTACGCAGATTTGTTCCTTGATAATCTTTTAAGTTTATAATATATTCAATCGATTTGAAAAAAGATGAAAATTGAAAAAGCAACAAGTAAAGATAATTTGATTTTAACAGAAATAACCAAAAAGTCAAAAGCATTTTGGAATTATTCAGAGGAACAAATGGAATTATGGTCAGAACTTTTAACTATTTCAAAAGATTATATTGAAGCAAATTTGGTATTCAAACTAATAGTAGATTACAAAATCATCGGATATTATTCTTGTTTTAAACAAAATCCAAACATCATTAAACTAGATAATTTATTTCTTTTACCCAAATACATTGGCAAAGGTTATGGAAACTTACTGATGCATGATTTCTTAAATCGAATAAAAGAAAGCCAGCAAATTCACAAAATAATCCTCTATGCCGATCCAAATGCAGAGAAGTTTTATCTAAAATTCGGTTTCATGAAAGTTGGAGAACTAGAAACATCCATTAAAAATAGATTTTTACCTGTTATGGAACTCAATCTATAATACATCATATATCATTTTTAACAT
>JAYTVI010000060.1:0-6903 GCA_043744095.1 Flavobacterium sp. | reverse complement strand
AAAAAGGCGAATTATAAGATATTGTGGCGTTTGGTGGTGTAACCGCATTAGCAAATAAAAATACATGAATTAAAAGCAAACTGAATTGTAATTT
This sequence comes from Flavobacterium sp., assembly GCA_043744095.1. Taxonomy (GTDB): domain Bacteria; phylum Bacteroidota; class Bacteroidia; order Flavobacteriales; family Flavobacteriaceae; genus Flavobacterium. Next base: position 6,809 of record JAYTVI010000060.1, on the reverse strand, counting down.
TATTTTCATAAGATATTTATTTTTAGTCGATATCAAATATTATTAAATAAATTTGAAATGCTTTGTCTTTAAATAAAAAAACAAACAGATACTCTTTTTGGTTTTTTGTGACCTCGGCAGGGTTCGAACCTGCAACCATCAGAGCCGAAATCTGATATTCTATCCAGTTGAACTACGAAGCCATTAAATAATTATGAATTTTAATTTATGATTTATGAAATTGTAATTTGAAATTCGTAATTAATTATACCAATAATTTTTTTACAATAGTTGATATCGTTTTTCCTTCTGCTGTTCCGCCCAATTGTGCTGCTGCTAATCCCATTACTTTTCCCATTGAAGCAATACCTGTTGCTCCGGTTTCTGCAATGATTTTTGCTATGATTACTTCTACTTCTGCTTCACTAAGTTGTGCTGGAAGGAATTTTTCGATTACTGCTATTTGAGCTAGTTCTGGTTCTGCAAGATCCATACGGTTTTGCTCTGTAAAAATTTTGGCGCTGTCTTTTCTGGTTTTAACAAGCTTTTGCAATAATTTTATTTCTTCGTCTTCTGTTATTTCTTCTTTTGCGCCAGATGCGGTTTGTGCTAATAAAATTTCAGATTTTATGGCGCGAAGTGCTTCAAGTGCTAGGGTATCTTTGGCACGCATTGCTGTTTTTATTTCGTCCATTAATTTTACTGATAAACTCATTTTTTTTGTTTTTTAGATTATGAATTAGTTTTCTATTTGTTGTTGTTTTGAAAACTTATTTTGCCCCAGATGGAAGAGGAAAGCCTTTTTGGTAGAAAATGTTTTTTTTTCTTGAACTAGCAAAGCGACCTACGGAAGCTCTTGCTGGTTTTTAGAAAAAATCATTTTCTAGAAAAAGCTTGTATCGTACAGCTGGATTTTGGCTCTGCAAATTTAACTAAAAATCTTTGGGTTTGTGACTTTGCTTTAAAAAAATAACCCGAAAACTTGAGGAAATTTTCGGGTTACTTGTAACAATATTGCTTAGAGTAGGCTAGTCAACATTGTCATGTAGGAATGAATTGTTTGATCGTAATTGATTGTCATTGTTACTGTCTGTTCCTAACGAAGTGCGTGACTTGTTGTTATCAGTTGGTGTGCTTGTGATATCTATTCCTGACCGTTTGTATGCTGGTTCTTTTTCAAATTCGTCCATACTTGATGGGTTGTTGTGGAATTTGTAATTGAAATCTTTTAGTTTTCTTCTGCGTTCGTCTGCTCTTATTTTTAAGCTTTCTTCGATTGACATTTCTGTTGGAGATACTTCTTCGAATGCTGATGAAAAGTTTGAAGTTACTTCTTCTATTTGTTTTATGGTGATGTTAAGCTCTTCTGCTATTGGTTCTGCAGTGATATTGGCAACTGGTTTTGAATTCAACAAATCGTTTTCGAGTTCCATATATTCTTCTAACGAATATTTGATGATTCCGTTTTCGTTTAATTCGGTCATTGGTACAACTTGAACTGGTTGATTGACGATAATATTTTTGGTATCGTTTGAAAGTTCAAAAAGTAATTTGTTTTCGTCAATTTCTGGTTCTGATTTGCTGATTGGCAGATCGAAAGTAAATGTTGGTTGTTCTTCTATAACTTCTTTATAATCAACAACTTTTATTTCTTTTACATCATAATAATGCTTTTCTGCTGAAACGATTTCGAAAGTTACATCAAGATTTTTGATGAAGTTTGTCATTTCGATTAATTCGTTTTCGTTTAATATTGGTGCATTTACAGTTGTAAATTCGTTTATTAATGAGTTGTTTGTAACTTCTTCTTCTATTAATTCAAAGATGATTTTTTCTTCGTTTGCTTCTGCATTTGTTTCTGTAGCAACATCTGGACTAAAATGAAAAGATTCTACTGTTTTATTGGTTAAATCTCGTTCTAGTTTTTGTTCACCATCAAGTGAGTGGATAATTTTTTTTGGTTCGGTATTTACGATTTCGTTTTGTTGCTCAACATTAAAACCCGTTGCAATAATTGTAACAGCAATTGAGTCACCAAGAGATTCGTCTTCACCAACTCCCATTATTATATTGGCATTGAATCCTGCTTCGGCTTGAATATGGTCATTGATTTCTCCTATTTCGTCAATTGTGATTTCGTTAGAACCAGAAACGATAAGCAACAATACATTTTTGGCACCTGAAATTTTATTATCATTCAATAAAGGTGAATCTAAAGCTGAAATAATAGCTTCTTTTGCGCGATTATCTCCTATTGCTGTTGCAGATCCCATTATTGCAGTTCCGCTGTTTGATAATACAGTTTTAGCATCTTTTAAATCGATGTTTTGCGTATAGTGATGTGTGATGACTTCTGCAATTCCACGAGATGCAGTAGCCAAAACTTCGTCAGCTTTTGAGAAACCTGCTTTGAAACCTAAATTTCCGTATACTTCTCTAAGTTTATTGTTGTTGATTACAATTAATGAATCGACTTGTTTTCTTAATTTTTCAACACCTAATAGAGCTTGGTCAGAACGTACTTTACCTTCAAATTGAAAAGGAATTGTAACGATACCTACAGTAAGAATGTCTCTTTCTTTTGCCAATTGTGCAATTACTGGTGCAGCACCAGTTCCTGTTCCGCCACCCATTCCTGCAGTGATGAAAACCATTTTGGTATTTGAATCTAACATTTTTTCAATCTCGGCAATGCTTTCGATTGCTGATTGCTGTCCTACTTCTGGATTTGCTCCTGCACCAAGACCTTCTGTTAAATTTAATCCTAATTGAATTTTGTTTGGCACTGCACTGTTTTGCAACGCTTGAGCATCTGTATTACAAACAATAAAGTCTACACCTTTGATTCCTTGTTTAAACATATGGTTGATGGCATTGCTACCACCTCCACCAACACCGATGACTTTGATTACATTGGATTGGTTTTTTGGTAAATCGAATGAAATACTTCCAAAATCTGAGTTGCTTGTCATAATTTTTGGTTTTTTTTCGTTTTCTTATTCTTCAATAATTAAGTCGTAAGAAAAATGTTAATTGTTTTAATTTGTTTTGTTTCGAATCCGTTTTACGGAAATATTATTCTGCGTTGTCTAAAAAATCTTTGATTTTATCGACATATTTGTCAAAGAAGGATCTTCTTATTTTAGTTTCAGTTGATTCGTTTTTTGAATATGATGCTTCAACTTCTACCAATTCCTGTTTTTCTTCTTCAATCTTTTCTTCTATTTTTTCAACTTTTGTTTCATAAGGTTGAAAAGTACGATCAATTGGCGGACTTACTTTTTCAGGAACAATTGTAGTTTCGAATTTTATAGCACTTTGTGTTTTGTTTTCGATACTATTCATAACTAGTCCTACAGCGGTTGCATATAATGGACTAGAAATTTCTTCGTCTGAATTTCCTGCTAAATGCTCATTTGGATACCCAATTCTAGTATCCATACCAGTGATATATTCTACCAATTGTTTGATGTGTTTCAATTGAGAACCACCACCAGTTAAAACAATTCCTGCAATTAATTTTTTGCGTGGATCTTCGTGACCATAGGCTTTTATTTCTGAGAAAACTTGTTCAACAATCTCAACAACTCTTGCGTGAATTATTTTTGAAAGGTTTTTTAATGAAATCTCTTTTGGTTCTCTTCCTCGTAAACCTGGAATAGATACTATCTCATTGTCTTTATTTTCTCCTGGCCAAGCAGAACCAAATTTTACTTTTAGCAATTCTGCTTGTTTTTCGATAATAGAGCAACCTTCTTTAATATCATCTGTAATCACATTTCCTCCGAAAGGAATTACTGCTGTGTGACGAATTATACCATCTTTAAAAATAGCTAAATCTGTAGTACCACCACCAATATCAATTAGGGCGACACCTGCTTCTTTTTCTTCTTGGCTTAGAACAGCATCAGCAGAAGCTAATGGTTCTAAAGTAAGTCCGGATAATTCAATTCCTGAACTTTGTATACATCTTCCTACATTTCTGATAGATGATGCTTGACCAACTACAACGTGGAAACTACTCTCTAAACGACCACCATACATTCCGATTGGTTCTTTGATATCAGATTGCCCATCGATTTTGAATTCTTGTGGCAATACGTGTATAATTTCTTCACCTGGCAACATCGCTAATTTGTGAACTTGATTAATCAACAAATCAATATCTCTACCACCAATTACTTCTTCTGGATTGTCTCTACTGATGTAATCGCTATGTTGAATACTACGAATGTGTTGTCCTGCTATACCAACAACTACATCTTTAATTTTATATCCAGAATTATTCTCAGCTTCAAAAATAGCTTGTTGTATAGATTGAATTGTTTGTGTAATATTGTTTACAACACCACGTGCCACACCAAGACTTTTGGATTTTCCAACTCCTAGAATTTCTAACTTTCCGTATTCGTTTTTTCTGCCTATCATAGCAACGATTTTGGTAGTACCAATATCTAATCCTACTGCAATGTTTTCTTTTTCCATAATCTATTATTTTGTGCAGACCACTTGTTTTGTAAACTTTAAATTTACTTTTTTATAATTGTATAACGAACTATCTAAAACTGCTTTTTGATAAAAGGCTTTATAGTTGTTAAATTTTCTTTCGGTATTAACAATTTTACCAAATTCAATTTGATAACTAAAATTTCTATTGGCCAAAATCAAGCTACCATTAGGTAAAATCTGTATCCCAATGATATTTTTTTTTAGAAAATCGTCATCATAAACAAATCGCAATAACTTGTTTAATTCTTCTCTGTTTTCTTTGTTAATTTCCCCCGAAATAATTGGAACTCGAGCTGTAAACTCATCCGATAATGGCATTATAGTTCCTTGATAGTCAATATAAAAAGATTCATTATCAACAAACACTCTAGCTATAGGAGTTTTTTGTTTAATTACTGCTTTCAAAACACCATCAATACTTACAAAAACTTCTGATTTTTCAATCATTTCGTTTTTATTGATCGATTTTTCCAATTTGTTCAAATCTAGTTCAACTTTTTGAATGCTTTTGGCATCTTTATTATTTTCTATTAACAATTTATTAACCGTTTCTTGCTTGATAAATGGGTTGCTGTCCTCTAAGAAAAATACTACAGATTTTGAAAGTTTTCTAGCTTCATTTTTCTTTGATGCAAAAGCATAAAGAAATAATACTAACGCAAACATTAGTACTAATCGTATCGAATTCCAATTGAAAAATTTCATAATAATGCTTTTTTAATTGATGGTACTAATTCTCCAATATCTCCTGCTCCAATAGTAACAATAACTGTTGCTTCGCTTTGTAAAATTGTTGGAATTAAATCGGTTTTCGAAACTAATATTTTATTTTTCTTTGTCATTTTTGACATCAACCAACTTGTTGTAATTCCTTCCATTGGTAATTCTCGTGCTGGGTAAATATCTAATAATATAATATCATCAAATTGCGACAAGCTTTTTGCAAAATCATCCGCAAAATCTTTGGTTCTGCTAAATAAATGTGGCTGAAAAATGGCCAAAACTTTTTGGTTAGGGTATAATTCTCTGACTGCTTGATGAACTGCATTTATTTCAGTTGGATGATGGGCATAATCATCAATATAAACGCAATTTTCTGATTTTATTTGATAGGAAAATCTTCGTTGTACACCTTTGAAAGAAGCTAAAGCATTAACTATTGATTCCGTTTGCGACCCATACGTTTTGGCCATTGCTAAAGCCATTAAAGCATTCATTAAATTGTGATGACCAGGCAAACCAAAAGCTATATTATTTATAGTTTCTGAAGGTGTTTTCACATCAAAAACGTAGCTATTATTTTCTATTCTAATATTGAATGCATTAAAAGTTGCTTTATCATTTATTGCAACCGTCATTCCCTCTAAATCCAATCCTTTTGGAACAAACATTTTGGTTTTATCGGTAACTTTATCTGCAAATTCTCTAAAAGATGCTTCAATTGCTGTGGCATCGCCATAAATATCCAAATGATCTGCATCCATTGAAGTTACACAAGCAATATTAGGATGCAAATGCAAGAAAGAACGGTCAAACTCATCGGCTTCAACAACCGAAATAGTTTTTCCAGTTCCTATTAAATTAGAATTATAATTTTCTACAATTCCACCTAAAAAAGCGGTTACATCCTCACCACATTCGTATAAAATATGTCCGAGAATACTAGAAGTAGTAGTTTTTCCGTGTGTTCCTGCCACTGCAAAACAGAATGTATCTTTAGTAATTAAGCCTAAAACTTCAGCACGTTTTTTAACTACATAATCTCTTTCGATGAAATAATTCCATTCTGAATGTGAAGTTGGCACAGCTGGAGTAATAATTACTAAAGTATTTTCTAGATAATAATCAGTTGGTATCAAGCTGATATTATCTTCAAAATGAATATTCATTCCACCATCAATTAACTCCTTTGTTAGTGTTGATGGTGTTTTATCATAACCAGAAACATTTTTTCCAATATTTTGAAAATAACGAGCCAAAGCACTCATTCCGATGCCACCAATTCCTATGAAATAGACGTTTTGTATTTGGTTTAGGTTCATATTATTAAAATTTCAATTTCAATGGCAATTACAAAAATCAATTTTTCATTTATAATTTCAATTTTCAAGTTTTTTATTGAATTTTGAAATTGATTTTTGTAATTGATATTTTTATTTTATCAGTTTTATTATTTCTTCAACGATATCTTTTGTAGCGTTTGGTTTTGCTAATTTCTTTATATTTTGACTTAATTGTTTTTGCTTTTCTTCATTTGAAATTAATTCTGAAAATACTGTTTCAAACTTCACATCTAATTCGCTTTCTTTTAATAAAATTGC
>JAYTVI010000059.1:0-26663 GCA_043744095.1 Flavobacterium sp. | reverse complement strand
TACCGTTGAAGAATCAATATTTTGAACATCATAACATAATCAAAAGGGCGACGACCGCCTTTTCCTTTAGCAACTTTTTCAAAACTTGTTTCTAAAATGAGTCGAAACATCTCAAAATCAACTCCTTCATTTAACTTTTCTAAAGGATCTCCCAGTTGGCTCAACTTTGTAAGTCGAATATCTTGGTCGAAAAATCCGTAATCTCTATGTTTTTTGAACTGTTTCATTATCTAAAAATACAAAAAATTAATGAGTTAAAAAAATTAGTCAGTTTTTAGAGGTTCCCTTAAGTATAAGGTTTAAATGATTATAATACTTGATAAATTTTTTTATGTTTTGGAGGACTATGGTCTCTAATAATAATTTGGTCTAGATGTTTCATATGCTTTGCGATGTATTAAAAAATACAGCGCAGGCAAATTCCCAAATGTTTGCTATCTTAGGTTCCGCAAAAAACCTTGTAGCACAAACAAAGAGAACGCCTGCGCATATCGCAGAAGTTTCTACTTTGAGTTCCCAGTGCTACTAATTTAAATTTTGCGGATTTAAGAAAGCTAGGAAATCTTAAGCGAAACGCTATTTCTTATCTATATTATTAGTTTATTTATGATAAAATTTAATATTTAACCAAAGTAAGAAAAATAACAATGCTAAATTAAATAGTTATTAACAAAATTTTTAGAGTTAATTTTTTTTAACCTTAAAAAAACACTTTGATAAACATTCAACTATCAAATTGCTATAAAAAAAACCTTCTGAATTAGAAGGCTATTACTAATTTATAAATTTTCGATATTTTTATCCTTTGAATATTTACTTTATAACTTATCCTAAATTTTTTGGTTTAGTTGTTTTTTATTTAATCTTTATCGAAATTATATAAAGCTGAAAAGATATGGAGAATAGGGTTCATTCTATTCTCAATCTATAATATTATTTATTATAAACCTGCATATGTTTTTGTCAAGAAACTCAAAAAAAGTACGGTAAATGGTAAAACATGGTTTTACGACTTAATAAACGTGCTAATCTCTACTACTTAATTTTGAAATCAATCGTAAAAACTCTATATACAACCAAACAAGTGTTATCATTAATCCCATAGCACCAAACCATTCCATATATTTTGGCATTTGTTTTTGAGCTCCTTTTTCTATTTGATCAAAGTCTAAAAACAAATTCATAGAAGCAATTACTATTACAAAAACACTTATTCCGATACTCATCCAAGAGTTTCCGTAATGCACAGGAACAAAACTTGTAAACATAGAAAACAACCAAGAAACCAAATAATAAGTAGCAATTGCTAATGTGGCAGCAACAACAATAGATTTGAATTGTTCGGTCACTTTTACAATCTGATATTTATATAATCCAAGACAAACTAGAAACGTAACAAACGTTGCTCCAACAGCTTGGATAACAATTCCTGGATACATAGCTTCAAAAATGGTAGAAATTCCTCCTATAAAAAGCCCTTCAAAAATAGCATATCCAGGTGCGATATAAGTTGAATATTCTGGTTTGAAAGCAGCAATTAGTACTAAAATAAAACCCATAATAGCACCGCCAATAGTCAACACAATTGGGCTATAGCCACTTGCCGCCATTGACCAAGTTATTGAAGCACTTGCCACTAATAGAATCAACATCAAAAAACTTTTATTGATTGTTCCTGATATTGTCATAGTATCATTATGATCAATAAGAACTGCATTGTGAGTTACATCTGTAGATTCAGCAGATGTTTTTGTAAACGATTTTGTTTTAAAAAAAGGATTATTTGAAGTCATAATCTTAAAGTTTTAAGTTGTAATACTATCTCTATTTATTCTATTTCAGAAACACGTAATGTATTGACCATTCCTTTATCACTTACGGGCATTGCCGCAAGATTAATTAAGAAATCTCCTTTGTCTACAAATCCTCTTTCACGAGCAATTTGATTAACATCGGTAACGGTGTCGTCTGTACTTACAAATTTATCATAAAAAAAAGATTTTACACCCCAAAGTAAATTTAATTGTGTTAGAATTCTTCTATTTGATGTAAAGACCAAAATATGAGCTTGTGGTCGCCAAGCCGAAATTTGAAAAGCAGTATACCCACTATTTGTTAACGTACAAATTGCTTTTGCTTTTATCACATTTGCCATTGTTGCAGCATGATGACAAATAGATTTTGTTATAAATCGTTTTGTTCTTACTTGTGGTGTGTTTTGTGGTACTTGTATCAGCGGAGAATCTTCAACGGCTTCAATAATTTGAGTCATTTTTTCAATTACTTGTACAGGATAATTTCCTACCGAAGTTTCTCCAGAAAGCATTACAGCATCTGCGCCATCCATAACCGAATTGGCAACATCGTTTACTTCGGCACGTGTTGGCGTCAAACTAGTAATCATTGTCTCCATCATTTGAGTGGCAACAATAACTGGTATACGAGCTGTTTTGGCTCTATGAATTAATTTTTTTTGTATCAACGGAACTTCATGAGCCGGAATTTCAACTCCCAAATCTCCTCTTGCAACCATTAAACCATCACAATAAGCAACGATTTTGTCAATATTTTCAACTGCTTCTGGTTTTTCAATTTTTGCTATAATTGGAATTTTATAATCAGAATGTTTCGCAATCAAATCTTGCAATTCTTCTAAATCTTTTGGTGTTCTTACAAAAGATAATGCAATCCAATCTACCTTTTGTGCAATAGCAAAAATGGCATCTTTAATATCTTTTTTGGTTAAAGCTGGTAGTGAAACTTTGGTGTTTGGTAGATTAACCCCTTTTTTTGATTTCAAAGGACCACCTTGAATTACCTTACATAAAACTTCTGTTTTTCCGTTTGTTTCAATAGCTTCAAACATTAACTTACCATCATCTAAAAGAATTTTTTCTCCAGGATTTACATCTCTTGGAAATGCTGCATAGTTCATATATACTCTTTCTGCGGTTCCAGGAACATCTTCAGAAGTTTGAAAAGTAATTAAATCGCCAGGATTTACAAACACATCTTCTTTCATTACTCCAACACGAAGTTTAGGACCTTGTAAATCTCCTAGAATAGCTGTTGTATATCCAAATTCGTCATTTAAACCACGAATTAAATCAATTTTTTCTTTCACATCATCGTAATCAGCATGTGAAAAATTGACTCTAAAAACGTTTACTCCAGCATCAATCATATCTTTTAAGACTTCTCTTGTACTACAAGCTGGTCCAAGTGTAGCTACAATTTTAGTTTTTTTGTTTGTTGGCATTGGTATTAGAAAATTAAATTGTTTTTTGATTTTATTTTTTCTGGAATCACAGCATAAACAGTCGAGATTCGGTCTATTGTTTTTATGTTTTTAATTATTTCTTCGATAACGTAAGCTTCAATATTGTTCTCTATTTTTAGGAAATAATCTACTTTTTTTAGCTCAGATAACAAATAAACTTTTGTGGCAATCTCAACATTTGTGTTGAGAAATAAGTTTTGTCCTGTACTTTTTTTATGAACAACAATTTCGTTTTTGTTTTGAATTAAACACCAAGAAATGTCTTTGTTGTAATCCTCAAAATCAAATTTAGAAAAAAATGCTTCTCCTTGTTTGGTGGTTACACTTATTTCTTCTTTGCTTTTTGCTAAAACAATTGGTAATATTTGATTCAGAAAATAAGCCAAACGAAAGTCTTCTAATGAGGAATGAATTGCAATAAGGTCATAATCTACCGCATCAAATTCATCCAAATGTAATTTTAAGACTGCCATCTAAAATTTAATAAGTCGTAAATGTAACACTTCTTAATGAGAAAAATAGCTTAAAAATTGTGAGTTAACGAATATTTAGCAACGAAAACGTTATAGTTTTAAAGAATTCTAATTATTTTGAGTCAATTTTTTCCTGAAACACAAAATAGGCTCTTTTTGAAGCAATTTCTTCTGCTTTCTTTTTTGAAGATGCTCTAGATTTTGCAATTACTTTCTCGTCAATACTAAGTTTTACACCAAAAAGGCGTTCTCCAGAAATTCCGTTGTCTTCAAAAACATCATAGTGAAATTGTTTTTTTTCTTTTTGACACCATTCAATTAGTAAACTCTTATAACTAATTACTTTGCCTTCAAGCCTTGCAATATCTACATATGGAATAATTACTCTTTTTTGAATAAATTTTTCGCAAAATTCAAATCCTTTATCAAGATAAATTGCTCCAACCAATGCCTCAAATACGTTACCGTGTATGTTTTCTCCAAAATGATTGTTGGCCACTTTACTTTCTATAAACCGTATAAGATTTAAATCTCTTCCCAACTCATTCAAGTGTTCCCGACTAACAATTTTTGAACGCATTTTTGTTAAATAACCTTCATCTCCTGCGGGTGCTTTATTAAACAAATGGGCTGCTATAACTGCACTTAATATTGCATCACCCAAAAACTCAAGGCGTTCATAATTTATTGGGTTTCCGGTTGCGTCTAATTTATTAATAGACCGATGTGTAAATGCTTTGGTATAAAATTCAATATTATTTGGTTTGAAAGTGATAATTTTTTCAATTTCTACAAAAAAAATCCCGTCCTCTTTTGAACGGGATTTTTTAAATATTCTATGAATGAATCTTTTCAAAATTAATTTTCTAATTTTTTGAATAAAACACAAGCATTATGACCTCCAAAACCAAAAGTATTACTCATCGCAACTTTTACTTCTCTTTTTTGAGCTTTGTTAAGAGTTAAGTTCAAACTAGGATCAATATTTTCATCAACAACTGTGTGATTTATTGTAGGAGGAACAATACCATGTGTCATTGCCAATATCGATGCAATAGCCTCAATAGCACCAGCAGCACCAAGTAAATGACCAGTCATAGACTTTGTAGAATTGATGTTAATAGTCTTAGCGTGATTGCCAAATACAGCACTAATTGCTTTCAATTCTGCAACATCTCCTAGAGGTGTAGATGTACCGTGTGTATTGATATGATCTACATCTTCTGGTTGCAATCCTGCATCACGAAGTGTGTTTTTCATCACTGCAATAACCCCAATTCCTTCAGGATGTGGCGCTGTAAGATGGTAAGCATCAGACGACATTCCGCCACCGCCAACTTCACAATATATTTTTGCGCCACGTGCTTTTGCATGATCGTATTCTTCTAAAACTAATGCGCCTGCACCTTCTCCGAGTACAAATCCATCACGAGTTGCATCAAATGGTCTTGAAGCCGTTTCTGGACTTTCATTTCTTGTTGATAATGCTTGCATAGAGTTAAAACCACCCATTCCGGCAATAGTAACTGCAGCTTCAGAACCACCAGAAATAATTACATCACACATTCCTAATCGAATATAATTAAATGCATCAATTAATGCATTTGCAGATGATGCACAAGCAGAAACAGTTGTATAATTTGGACCCATAAACCCATTTCTCATAGAAATATGAGCAGGAGCAATATCGGCAATCATTTTCGGAATAAAGAAAGGATTAAATCTTGGTGTACCATCTCCTTTTGCATAGCTTATTACTTCTTCTTGAAAAGTTTCTAAACCACCAATTCCTGCACCCCAAATAACACCAACTCTTTGTTTGTCTACATTCTCAGAAGTGATTCCTGCGTCGTGTATAGCCTCTTCACTAGCTGCAATAGCATATTGAGCAAACTTATCCATTCTTCGAGCTTCTTTTCGATCAACAAATTCTTCGATATTGAAATTTTTTACCTCACAAGCAAATTTTGTTTTGTGTTTTTCAGTATCATAATAAGTAATAGGTGCAGCACCACTAACGCCGTTTATTAAGGAATTCCAATATTCTTCAATATTGTTTCCTATAGGTGTAAGTGCGCCTAAACCTGTAACTACAACTCGCTTTAATGTCATAAATATTGATTTTAGAATTGTACTTAAAACAAATAATACCCAAGTTTTCTTTATGTTAAATCCTTAAAGAGAATTGGGTATTTATAGTATTATGATGGATTAGAAATCCGATAAATCTTTTGAACAAAAAATAATAAAACCCGTGAAATTTGACATACACGGGTTTTATAATTATTATTTTTTAGCCTCTTCGATGTAAGAAATAGCTTGACCAACAGTAGCGATGTTTTCTGCTTGGTCGTCCGGAATTTGAATATCAAATTCTTTTTCGAACTCCATAATAAGCTCAACAGTGTCTAATGAATCTGCCCCTAAATCGTTTGTGAAGCTAGCTTCTGTTACAACTTCGTTTTCGTCAACACCTAATTTGTCTACGATAATCGCTTTTACTCTTGATGCAATGTCTGACATAATCTTTAATTTTAAAATTTAATTTGATGGCAAAAATAAAAAACTTTATTTTAAAACCACACATTAGTTAATAAATCTGACCACGAATTTAAAAAAATATTTTCATAAAGACTACTTTAATCTATTTATTATCATTTATTATTCTTTTTTTTGTGTAATATTAAATTACTTGATAAATGAATAAAATCGTAATATTTGCTTCTGGTACTGGTACCAATGCCGAAAACATTATATTACACTTCAATAAAAGAAGCCAAAAAACCGTGTTCGAAATCTTTACTAACAATCCTAATGCCAAAGTGATCGAAAAAGCAAAAAAACTAAATATTATTTGTGAGGTTTTTAACAAAGATGCTTTTCTAGACGAAAATTTTTTAAATAAATTAAAAAAAATTAATCCCGATATGATTGTTTTGGCTGGCTTTTTGTTGAAATTTCCAGAAAATATTATAAAGTGCTTCCCAAACAAAATAATAAACATACATCCAGCATTATTGCCAAAATATGGAGGTAAAGGAATGTACGGAAACAATATTCATCAAGCAATATTAGACAATAAGGAGAAAGAAACAGGAATCACTATTCATTATGTAAACGAACATTATGATGAAGGCGGTATTGTTTTTCAAAAAACAATAAATATTGAAAATTGCAAAACAGTAGACGAAATTGCTGAAAAAGTTCACAGTTTAGAACACATGTTTTTTCCTGTTATTATAGAAGAATTGTTAAACCAATAAGTTATGGCAAAAAAAAAGTATTATGTTGTTTGGGACGGAATTGAAACAGGAATTTTTGATTCTTGGGAAAAATGTAAAGCGGTAACAAATAATTACCCTCAAACAAAATTTAAATCTTTTCTGACTTTAGAAATGGCTAAAATTGCTTATTCAAGTAATTATTATGAATTTGCAGGAAAAAAAATAGTTGAAACAAACTTGTCAAAAGAAGAATTGTTTAAAATTGGAAAACCAATTATAGATTCAATTTCTGTGGATGCTGCTTGTAGCGGTAATCCAGGATTGATGGAATACAGAGGGGTTAATACCAAAACCAAAGTACAATTGTTCATAATGGGTCCGTTTGAAAATGGGACAAATAATGTTGGAGAGTTTTTAGCATTAGTTCACGGGATTTCGTTGTTGAAAAAGAGCAAAATAAATACACCTATATACTCGGATTCTAAAATAGCAATCAGTTGGATAAAACAAAAAGTTTGTAAAACCAAACTTGAAAAAAATGAAAAAAACACAAAATTATTTGAATTGATTTCAAGAGCTGAATTTTGGTTGAAAAACAATCAATTTGAAAATAAAGTTTTAAAATGGGAAACCAAAGCTTGGGGGGAAATTCCAGCTGATTTTGGCAGAAAATAAAAGTCAAGCTGCTCAAAACTTTTAAGCCCAAAACCATTTTAAACTTTTAAACTAAAAACCTATCTTTGCACTTTAATTTGAATTCACAAAAATGAACAAACTTTTAATAGTAGGAACCGTGGCTTTTGATGCTATCGAAACTCCTTTTGGGAAAACTGACAAAATACTTGGTGGTGCAGCAACGTTTATCGGACTTTCTGCTTCACATTTCAATTTACAATCTGCAATTGTTTCGGTTGTAGGAGGCGATTTTCCGCAAGAATATTTAGATTTATTAACTTCTAGAAATATAGATATTACAGGACTTGAAGTAGTAAAAGGCGGCAAAACATTTTTTTGGAGCGGAAAATATCATAACGATTTAAATTCTCGCGATACTTTGGCAACAGAGTTAAATGTATTAGCTGATTTTAATCCGGTTGTTCCTCAAAACTTCAAAAATGCTGACGTGGTTATGTTGGGTAACTTGCACCCAATAGTACAAAGCAGTGTTCTTGACCAAATGGAAACTAAACCAAAATTGGTGGTTTTAGATACTATGAATTTCTGGATGGATTGTGCACTTGAAGATTTGTTAAATGTTATAAAACGGGTAGATGTTATTACAATCAATGATGAAGAAGCACGTCAGTTATCTGGAGAATATTCTTTAGTAAAGGCTGCGGCAAAAATCCATACTATGGGTCCAAAATATGTGGTGATTAAAAAAGGAGAACACGGAGCTTTAATTTTCCATAATAAAGATGTTTTCTTCGCACCAGCTTTGCCACTCGAAGAGGTTTTTGATCCAACTGGCGCAGGAGATACTTTTGCAGGAGGTTTTGCTGGATTTATAACCCAAAGCGAAAATGTTTCTTTCGAGAATATGAAAACCGCAATAATTCACGGTTCTAACTTAGCCTCTTTTTGTGTAGAAAAATTTGGAACCGAAAGAATGGTCAACCTAGAAAAAGAAGAAGTATTATCTAGACTAAAACAATTCAAAGCTTTAACGCAATTTGAAATAGAATTGTAATAACTTTATGCCTCGATATTTCGGGGCATTTTTATTTAAAAAAGAAACCTACAACTCCCACAGGTATTAACAGGTTTATATCAGGAATAAGTTATAGCAAGAATACAATACAACTTAATTACAACTACAATGAGCGACTCAATAAAACACGAATGTGGTATAGCTTTTTTAAGACTATTGAAACCGCTTGAGTTTTATAAACAAAAATACGGCACTGCTTTTTATGGGATACAAAAAATGTATCTCTTAATGGAAAAGCAACACAACCGCGGTCAAGATGGCGCTGGTTTTGCCTCTATAAAATTAGATGTAGAACCAGGAGAACGTTATATAAGTAGAGTTCGGTCTAATGATGCTCAAGCCATTCAAGATGTTTTTAAACAAATAAACGAACGCATAAACGAAGAAATGAGTTTGCATCCTGAATATGCAGATAATATCACTCTTCAAAAACAAAACATTCCTTATATAGGAGAATTGTTTTTGGGTCACGTGCGGTACGGAACTTTTGGTAAAAATAGTATCGAAAGCGTGCATCCGTTTTTACGTCAAAACAATTGGATGCACCGAAATCTTATTTTGGCAGGAAATTTTAATATGACTAATGTTACCGAACTCTTTAATAGTTTGGTAGAAATAGGACAGCACCCAAAAGAAATGGCAGATACGGTAACAGTTATGGAAAAAATAGGCCATTTTCTAGACGAAGAAGTTACTGATTTATACCAAGAATGCAAAATAAACGGTTTGTCAAAAAGAGAAGCTTCTCCTGTTATTGCAGAGAAATTAGATATTGCGAAAATTCTAAAAAAAGCATCCAAAAATCTTGATGGTGGTTATGCAATGGCAGGACTTTTAGGACATGGAGATGCTTTTGTATTTAGAGATCCTGCAGGAATAAGACCAGCTTATTTTTATCAAGATGATGAAATTGTAGTAGTTGCCTCAGAAAGACCTGTTATACAAACTGTTTTTAATGTTGATTTCGAAAAAGTACAAGAACTTCAACCCGGCAAAGCACTAATTATCAAAAAAAACGGAAATGTTACTGAAGAAGAAATTCTACCATCTACAGAAAAAAAAGCATGTTCTTTTGAAAGAATATATTTTTCTAGAGGAAGTGATGCCGAAATATATCAAGAAAGAAAATATTTAGGGAAATTAATTCTTCCTGCTGTTCTTGATGCAATTGATAATGATACTGACAATACTGTTTTTTCTTATATACCCAATACTGCTGAAACTTCATTTTATGGAATGGTTGAAGCTGCCAATGATTTTTTGAACCAACGAAAAAATCAATTTATATTAGATAATAGAAAAACACTTACCAAAGAAAAACTCGAAGAGATACTTTCTGTAAAAATTAGAACTGAAAAAATAGCCATCAAAGATGCTAAGCTTAGAACTTTTATTACAGAAGATAGTAGTAGAGATGATTTGGTTGCTCACGTTTATGATGTAACCTATGGTGTAATAAAACCAACAGATAATTTAGTTATCATTGACGATAGCATTGTTAGAGGCACAACGCTAAAAATGAGCATTATTAAAATGATGGATAGATTAAAACCCAAAAGTATTGTTGTGGTTTCATCTGCACCACAAATTCGTTATCCTGATTGTTACGGTATAGATATGGCAAAACTAGAAGGATTGGTTGCCTTTAGAGCCACTTTAGAATTATTAAAGGAAAGAAAATTATACCATATTGTAGAAGAAGTTTACCATAAATGTAAGGCTCAAGAAAACTTGAAAGATAAAGAAGTAATCAATTTTGTAACCGAAATATACAAGCCTTTTACAGATCAAGAAATATCTAATAAAATTGCAATAATGTTAAGTACATCAGAAATTAAAGCAAAAGTAAAAATCATATTTCAAAATGTAGAAAACTTGCACATAGCTTGTCCAAAAAATTTAGGTGATTGGTATTTCACAGGTAACTATCCAACACCCGGAGGAAACAGAGTTGTTAACAAAGCGTTTATGAACTTTTATGAGGGAAAAGACGCTCGCGCATATTAATTATTAACAATTTTAAGCATTTTAACGAGTATTATTGTATTTCATCTATTTTATTTGTAATAACGATATTGTCACTATACTTTTGGTAAACCATAGCATTAGTAGGTTAAGTTTATGGTAGATTTGGGGCAAAAAGGGTGAAAGAAATTTCACCTTTTTTATTTTAATAAAGTTTCAAAAACTCTCACAATTGCCTCGTTCACTAATAGTTATTAACACTTCTCACTTATTTATTAAGAATATACCAAAATAACAAACATGTTTACTAATTTTGACCGACCATATATTTTAAGTTTTAAGTTTATGGTAGATTTGGGGACAAAAAGGGTGGAAGAAATTTCACCTTTTTTAATTAATAGAAATCCCTGTTTTAATTAAAAAAAAGACAAGCAAACTATAAAATCTGCTTGTCTTTTTTTTTAACTTACTTGTTTTATTTTTCTATTGCAAAACGTCTTGCAACTTCTGTCCAATTGATTACATTAAAAAAAGCTTCTATATAATCTGGGCGACGATTTTGATAATGAAGATAATAAGCGTGCTCCCAAACATCCATACCTAAAATTGGAGTTCCTCCACAACCTACTTCAGGCATTAATGGATTGTCCTGGTTTGGCGTGCCACAAATGTCTAATTTCCCATTTTTAAGCACACATAGCCAAGCCCAACCAGAACCAAATTGTGTTATTCCAGCTTTGGCAAAGCGAGCTTTAAATTCATCAAAACTTCCAAAAGCAGACTCAATTGCTTCTAATAAATCTCCCGTTGGTAATCCGCCTCCATTTGGCGACATAACAGTCCAAAATAAATTATGATTATAATACCCACCACCATTATTGCGAACAGCGCTGTTTTTTTTATCTAAATTAATTAAAATGTTTTCAATTGTTTTTCCATCCATATCTGTTCCTGCGATGGCTGCATTCAGATTTGTTGTATACGCATTGTGGTGCTTAGAATGATGAATCTCCATTGTTCTTGCATCAATATGTGGTTCTAGTGCATCATATGCATAAGGTAATTTTGGTAATTCGAATGCCATAATATTTTTTCTTTAAATGATTTATAAATATTTTATTCAAAATTAAACATTTAACTTTGGAAAAGGAAACACAATTCTTTATAATTGTTATATAATTATAAAAAAAACTTATCAAAAACAATTATGAGTTTCAATTTGCAACCATTACACTTAATAGGAACGTTAATAGAATTAGTACCTTTAAAAGAAATTCATTTTGAAAAACTTTTTGAGGTTGCCTCAGATCCTTTAATTTGGGAACAACATCCAAATAGAAATCGATATCAAAGGGATGTTTTTAGAAATTATTTTGAAGGTGCAATTCAATCTAAAGGTGCATTTATGATTATTGATAAAAATACTAAAGAAATTGTTGGTAGTTCTCGGTTTTATGACTTTGATAAAAAAAACAATTCAATAAAAATAGGATATACCTTTATAGGAAGAAACTTTTGGGGCAAAAACTATAATAAAGATTTAAAAGCATTAATGTCTAATTATGCATTTGAATATGTAGATAAAATAGTCTTCGAAATAGGCGCAAACAATATCAGATCTCAAAAAGCAATTGATAAAATAGGAGCACAAAAAATTGGCGAACACCAAGTACAATATTTTGGAGAAGAATCAAAATTGAATTTCATTTATCAGTTAAATAAAGAATAAGAATGCAAAGACCTTCATTTTCAATTTACGACGCTTCTGCAGGATCGGGAAAGACCTATGCTTTGGTCAAAGAATATCTCAAAATCATACTTACTTCTAGTAAAAATGATGCTTATAGAAATATTCTAGCTATTACTTTTACCAATAAGGCAGTTCATGAAATGAAGTCTCGTATTGTTGGGAGTTTGTCTGAATTTACAAAAGAGCAACCTAACCAGAAAGCGCTTGATTTGATGAATGATTTGGTAGTAGAAACTAAAATGTCACTTACTCAAATAAAAAACAAATCATATCAGATTATCAAACATTTAATTCACAATTATGCAGCTTTTGATATTTCTACAATAGACAAGTTTACCCATAAAGTAATACGCGCTTTTGCTCACGATTTGGGTTTGCCAATTTCTTTTGAGGTGACTTTAGATACAGAAAATCTATTGACAGAAGCTGTAGATGCTATTATTGCAGAAGCAGGAAACGATGAGGTTATTACCAAATTGTTAATCGATTTTACTATGGAAAAAACCGATGACGACAAATCATGGGACATTTCTAGAGAAATTTTTGAAACCAGCAAAATGGTACTTAATGAAAACAATAGAAATGAAATTTCTCATTTTCACGATAAATCGATTCCGGAATTTTTAGCAATAAAAACTAAATTTAAAGATACTTGCCAAGCACTTGAAACCCAAAACAAAGAATTAGCAACAGAAGTTCTACAATTGATTGAAAATAAAGGGATAGATACAAAATCTTTCTCAGGTTCTTATTTTCCTAAACATTTGCAAAGTATCATTGAAGGAAAATTTAATCCAAATAATAAAACCTATCGTGCTTTTGAAGATGTTTCTATCAATAAATCAGCCAAAGACAGAGCAATTATAGAAAATTGTATTCCCGAGTTTTTGAAAATTCTAGAGACCATTTATAAAAATTTTGAAAAAGTAAATTTCTACAAAGCATTTCTTAAAAATATTACGCCACTTTCTTTATTGAACACTGTTAGCAATGAGTTAACAAAAATTCAAGAAGAACAAAATGTACTTTCAATTGCAGAGTTCAACGCAATTATTTATAACGAAATTCAAAATCAGCCAGCACCATTTATTTATGAGCGATTAGGCGAAAAATACCAACATTTTTTTATAGACGAGTTTCAAGATACTTCGCAAATGCAATGGCAAAACCTGATTCCGCTTATAGACAATGCCACATCAAGTATGAGTAATGATGAAAAAGGAACATTGATGATTGTTGGCGATCCTAAACAATCTATCTATCGTTGGCGTGGCGGAAAAGCAGAACAGTTTATCGCCTTGAGTAAAAATCAGAATCCGTTTAACAATCCTGATAAAAAATTAATTCATTTAGATAAAAACTACCGTAGTTATTCTCAAATTATCCAGTTTAACAATAGTTTTTTTAACACCATTGCAGCAACTTTTGAAAATGAAGATTATAAAGATTTGTATCAAAACCATAGCCATCAAGACGAAAACTCAAAAAAAGGAGGTTATGTCAATATTTCTTTTCTTCCAATAATTGATAAAACCGAAATTAACGAAGATGATGATGAGAATCTAGAAAAATCTCAAATTTATTGCAGAGCAACGCTAAAAGCAATTGAATCTGCACAAAATCAAGGTTTTGAATTGAAAGATATAGTAATTCTTACCCGAAAAAAAAATCAAGGAATTGCAATTGCCAATTATTTAACCGAACAAAACATACCATTATTATCTTCAGAAACGCTGATGATTCAAAATGCAACCGAAGTTCGTTGGATAATTTATTTTCTAAAATATTTAAAAAACAATGCAGATCTTGAAGCAAAAGCTCATTTTTTAGAATATTTAGCTCACAATTTTCAAAAGCAAATGCCTATTCACGACTTTATTGCAAAAGGAATGAGTGAAAAAAACGAATCAAATTTTGAGCAATGGCTTGAGACTCTCGGTATTAATCTATCATTTCAAAACATTAGAAAAAAATCATTGTTTGAAGCCGTTGAAATTATTATTTTAAAATGTATAAACCCAAAAACTAGTAATGCTTATGTTCAATATTTTCTAGATATTGTTTTAGAACGTGATATTCGAAACCAAGCAGGAATTTCTGATTTTTTGAATTATTGGGATAAAAATGCAGAAAAATTTAGTATTCCATCACCAGAAGGAAACAATGCCGTAAGGATAATGACCATTCATAAATCTAAAGGATTAGAGTTTCCGGTAGTTATATTCCCTTTTGCGGAAGAAGATTATAATAGAAAACCAAAAGACAAATTATGGCTTGAAGCCGAAGAAACAGATTTTGGTTTGCCTAAAATACTAATTGATAACTCTAAAGCTGTTGAAAATTATGGCGAAAATGCCAAAATAGTTTACAATCAAAAAAAGCAAGAAGAATTGCTTGATAATATTAATATTCTATATGTAGCCTTGACACGTGCAGAGGAACAATTGTATATCATTTCTCAAAATTTAAAACCCAAAAAAGAAGGCGAATATCCAAACAATATGGCAACTTTTTTTATTAATTTTTTGATAAAAAACAATTGTTATGATGAGAATGTTTTAGAATATCCGTTTGGAAACCCGATAAAAGTTTCTGCAGAAAAAAAGCATATTGACACCTCCAAAACAATTCCTGTGATTTCAGAAATTTTAGATCCTAAAAATATAAAAATAGCCCAAAAAGAAGCTTTAATGTGGGGAACAAATCAACAAGAAGCTATTGCATACGGAAATGTAATTCACGAAATTTTATCGTATGTAAAAACTAAAAGCGATATTGAAATTGCAATTACTAAAGCAATTGAAAATGGTTTGATCACCATAAATCAGAAAGATACAGTAGTTAAAACCATTCAAGAAATTGTAAATCATATAGAATTAAAAGATTTTTTTGATATTGAAAACAAGATTTTGAATGAGCAAACTATTATTCAAAAAGAAGGAAATTTGGTAAAACCAGACAGAATGGCAATTTCAAAAGATAGAAAAGTCTATTTGATAGATTATAAAACTGGAGCGCATCAACCAAAATATCAAACACAACTTGAAAATTATCAAGTAGCAATAGAAAAAATTGGATATAAAGTTTCAAAAAAAGCATTAGTATATATAGGAGAAGATATCAAAGTCGTAAATTTGTAATTTAAAACAAAAAACATGTACGGAAAAATACAACAACACTTACAAAAAGAACTTCAAACTATTGAAGAAAACGGAATTTTCAAAAAAGAACGTATAATTTCATCTACACAAGGAGCAGAAATTACAGTTAACGGAAAAACAGTTTTAAATTTCTGCGCCAATAATTATCTAGGATTATCATCTCATCCAGAAGTTATTCAAGCAGCAAAAGACACTTTGGATTCTCACGGATTTGGTATGTCGTCTGTTCGTTTTATATGTGGCACTCAAGATATTCATAAAACGTTAGAAAAAAGGATAGCCAATTTCTACCAAACCGAAGATACCATTTTATATGCAGCAGCTTTTGATGCTAATGGCGGTGTTTTCGAACCATTATTAGGAGAAGAAGATTGCATTATTTCTGATAGTTTGAATCATGCTTCTATAATTGACGGAGTACGTTTGTGTAAAGCAGCACGATACCGCTACGAAAATTCTAATATGGAAGATTTAGAGCAACAACTTATAAAAGCAACACAAGCTGGACATTGTTTTAAATTAATTGTTACAGATGGTGTTTTCTCAATGGATGGTGTTGTAGCACCACTTGATAAAATATGTGATCTTGCAGATAAATATGATGCGTTAGTAATGGTTGACGAATGTCATGCCGCTGGTTTTATTGGTGCAACAGGAAAAGGAACACTCGAAGCAAAAGGCGTTATGGGAAGAGTTGACATCATTACTGGAACTTTAGGAAAAGCACTTGGAGGAGCAATGGGAGGTTATACTACAGGTAAAAAAGAAATTATTGAAATATTAAGACAACGATCTAGACCTTATTTGTTTTCAAATTCTTTAGCACCTGCAATAGTTGGAGCTTCAATAAAAGTTTTTGAATTATTAGAAAAAGATACAACATTACGTGATAAACTAGAATGGAACACTAATTATTTTAAAGAAGGTATAAAAAAAGCAGGTTTCGAAATAATAGATGGGGATTCAGCAATAGTTCCAGTAATGCTATATGATGCAAAATTATCTCAAAATATGGCAAATGAGCTACTTAAAGAGGGTATTTATGTTATTGGTTTCTTTTTTCCGGTTGTTCCAAAGGACAAAGCCAGAATACGCGTGCAACTCTCTGCAGCCCACACTATTGCTCACTTAGACAAAGCTATTGCAGCATTTACAGTTGTAGGAAAAATGTTAAAAGTTGTATAATTCCCATTTTTTGCGCTTTTTTTTAACATTTCACTTTGTAATTATAAAATTACGTGTTACTTTTGCCCAATAAAATATTGTAATCTAACTAAAATTAAGTATGAAACATCTTAACAAATTATTTGCTGCTGTGTTTATGTTTATTGGACTAAGTTCACAAGCACAAGATAGTAACAATCCATGGGCTATTAGCTTTGGAACAAATGCAGTAGACACTAGAGTAAGTGCTGCTTCAAAAGTAGAAGATCAATTTTCTCAATATTTTAATGTAAAAAGCAATTGGAACATTCTTCCATCTGTATCTTATATTAATGTTGCAAGAAATGTTGGTGGTAATTTTTCATTTGGAGTTTCTGGTTCTGTAAACAGAATCAATAAATTTGTATCTCCAAGAGTAACTGTTCCTGGAGATTATCCAGTTTCTAATCCAGGCGATTTGAGCTATTATGCTGCAGATGCAGTTGTAAAATATAGTTTTATGAATGCTTTTGGTTGGAAAGTAATTGACCCATCTGCTCACGTTGGTGGTGGTTATACTTGGTTAGAAGACGGAAATGCCGGAACAGTAAATGCTGGTTTAGGATTAACTTTTTGGTTTACTGAAATGGTAGGTCTTTCTTTACAATCTACTTACAAACACTCATTTGACGATGCTGCTGAAAGAGGAATGGCTGGAAACGTGCCAACTCACATGCAACACTTCGCTGGTCTTATCTTCAAATTTGGAGGTAAAGATACAGA
Source organism: Flavobacterium sp. (assembly GCA_043744095.1). Classification (GTDB taxonomy): domain Bacteria; phylum Bacteroidota; class Bacteroidia; order Flavobacteriales; family Flavobacteriaceae; genus Flavobacterium. The sequence continues at coordinate 9,173 of JAYTVI010000059.1, read as the reverse complement.
CGGTGACGGAATATATGACAAAGATGATGCTTGTCCAGAAGTTGCAGGTTTAAAACAATTTAAAGGTTGTCCTGATACTGATGGAGACGGAATTACAGATGCATCTGATAATTGTCCAAACGAAGCTGGTACAGCTGAAATGAATGGTTGTCCTGATACTGATGCAGATGGTATTGCTGATAAAGATGATGCTTGTCCAGAAGTTGCTGGTCCAAAAGCATTAAACGGTTGTCCAGATGCTGACGGTGACGGTGTTGCTGACAAATCTGACAAATGTCCTCAAGTTAAAGGACCAAAAGAAAATGGAGGTTGTCCTTGGCCAGATACAGACGGAGACGGAGTTTTAGACAGAGATGATAAATGTGTTGACGTTAAAGGAACTGTTGCTAACAATGGTTGTCCTGAGATTTCAGAAGAGCAAATAATGAAATTAAATGCTTATGCTAAAACTATTTTGTTTAACACAAACAAATCTACTTTCCAAGCACAAACTATGCCAGTATTACAATCAATCACTGCAATATTAAAAGAATATCCTTCTTCTAATTTCAGTATAGAAGGTCACACTGATAGCGATGGTAAAGATGCTGCTAACCAAACTTTATCTGATAGCAGAGCTGCTGCAGTTAAAAACTATTTAATCGAAAACGGTATTTCTGCTGCTAGATTATCTTCAGTTGGTTATGGTGAAACTAAACCAATCGATTCTAATAAAACTAAAGCTGGTAAAGCTAACAACAGAAGAGTTGAAGTGAAATTAGTAAAATAATTTTTTCAAAATATTTCTTAAAAACGCTTCGATTTATCGAGGCGTTTTTTTTATTTTTATAAAATGACAAAAACATCCTTCTTAGATAAAATTGCCCAAGTTATAATTGAAAATTATTCTGATGATTTTTCAAATGTTACAGTAGTATTACCAAACAAAAGAGCCAAGGTGTTTTTAATAGAATCATTAAAAAAACAAGTAACAACCAATATACTTTCACCTGAAATAATTAGTATCGAAGAATTTATACAAGAAATTGCATCTATTCGATCAATTGATCCTATTGAATTATTGTTTGAATTTTACCAAGTTTATCTTTCTATAACCGAAATTGCAAACCAACAATCATTTGAGTTATTTGCCAACTGGGCAAAAACATTATTGCAAGATTTTAACGAAATAGATCGGTATCTTTTAGACCCAATGCACATTCTTTCTTATTTAAAAGATATTGAAGATATTAAAAAATGGGGAATTGAAGTCGAAAATAAAACAAAACTATTAGAAAATTATATAGATTTTTGGAAATTATTACCACATTATTATCAAACGTTTTACAATCATTTATTAAAAAAAGGAATTGGATATCAAGGATTGATTTATAGAGAAGCTGTAAACAATTGTACAGAATATATAAATACACTTGATAAAAGAAAATTTCTTTTTGCAGGTTTTAATGCATTAAATGCAGCCGAAGAAAAGATAATTCAACAATTAATAACTTCAGGTAACACTAAAGTTTATTGGGATATTGATAAAACATTTTTAAACGATCCGTTTCACGATGCCGGTTTGTTTGTTCGTCGGTTTAAAGACAATTGGAAACATTATAAATCTAATCCTTTTGAGTGGATTGCAGATGATTTTTCACAATCCAAAAACATTCAAATCATAGGTACCCCAAAATCTATCGGGCAAGCAAAAATTGCAGGAAGCATCATTGAAAAAACAATTAATGAAAATCCAAATTCAAAACTTAATAATGTTGCAATAGTGCTAGGTGAAGAAAATATATTAGTACCACTTTTATATGCTTTGCCGTCATCTATTGATGCATTAAACATCACAATGGGATATTCTAGCAAGAACAATCCTGCTCAAATTCTGATTGCCAAATTATTTAAAATGCATACTGCAGCTTTATCAAGAAGCAATTCGAGTTATGTTATGTATTATAAAGATGTTCTTGATATTCTGACCCATCCTTTAATAGAATCGTATGCAAATACAGCGGTTCTAGTCAATACAATTAATCAAAACAATTATACTTTTATTACCCACAAAAAATTATTTGAATTGAATAAAAATCAAAACGAACTATTCACTTTACTTTTTCAGAAATGGGAAAACGGCTCGATTGCAGTTTTAGAATCTATTTCGAGTGTGTTGCAAATCATCAAAAACAACCTAAATAACGATATCGATGACGAAAAAATCACCAAAGCCTTTGTTTTTGCAATTTTCAAAGTCATAAATAAGCTCATCAATTATTATTCGAATCACCAAAATATTGATAAAATAGAGACATTATATGCTATTTACAAACAAGTTATAGACTTGGCTGAAGTTTCTTTTGAAGGCGAACCACTAAATGGTCTTCAAATTATGGGTGTTTTAGAAAGTCGAGTCCTCGATTTTGATACTGTTATTATAACTTCTATGAACGAAGGGAAATTTCCAGCTGGAAAATCTATGAATTCCTTTATTCCTTATGATGTTAAAAGAGAATTTGGGTTGCCAACTTACAAAGAAAAAGATGCTATTTATGCCTATCATTTTTATCATTTAATACAGCGAGCCAAAAATATTTATTTGATTTATAATATAGATACAGAAGGACTAGAAGCTGGCGAAAAATCACGATTTATAACACAATTAGAATTCGAAAAACAACCAAATCATACGATAACCCACGAAATTTATAATGCTGTTTTGCCCGAAACTGCTTATACACCAATTCAAATTCCAAAATCAGAAAGTGTCTTATTACGACTGAAGGAAATTGCAGAAAAAGGATTTTCTCCTTCGGCTTTAACAAGTTATATTCGAAATCCAATAGATTTCTATTTCCAAAAAATTCTTCATATTAGAGAAGTTGAAGAAGTTGAAGAAAATATTGCCTTGAATACTTTAGGAACAATAATTCACGAAACCTTAAAAACATTATACGAACCTTATATTGGCAAATATATTTCAAACTCAAACATAGAGAATTGTATTATTCTTATTGACGAAACTGTTCTCAACCAGTTTAAAGTAGTTTATAAAGAAGGCGAAATTAAGAAAGGCAGAAACCTTTTGGCGTATGAAGTGGCAAAACGAAACGTTTTGAATTTCTTGAAATACGAATTAGAAGCATTAAAAAACGGCGAAACAATAAAAATTATTGCGCTTGAACAAACCTATGAACGCACATTGACGCATGCAAGTTTGCCTTTTCCGATTTTAATAAAAGGAAATGTTGATAGAATTGAAGAGCGAACAACATTAGAAAATGGCAAACGAATCAGAATTATCGATTATAAAACAGGAAAAGTAGACAAAGCCAATGTAACTTTAAAAACGTGGAAAGGATTAACAGAAGACATCAAAAACGATAAAATAATCCAAGTGTTGGCATATGCCTTTATGTATGAAAGTCAAACTAACGGAATTCCAGTCGAAGCAGGAATTATCTCTTTCAAAAACTTGAAATCTGGATTTCTACCGTTTAATTTTAAAGAAGATAAAGAGGAGTTTAATAACATAACTCCAGAAATTCTTGACAATTATATTGATGGAATTGTTATTTTAATTAAAGAAATTTTAGATCAATCAAAACCATTTCTAGAAAAAGTTTAGCTTAAATTTTTTTCAAAAAATCGAGCAAAACGGTAGTCAATTCTTTTTTGTTTTCGATATGACTCATATGACCATCAGGAAAAGTAACCAATTGTACATTTGTTTTTTCTATCTGATCTTTATTTTCATTATAGATTAGAACGGTATCTTTCTTACCCAAAACCAACAATTTGGGATAAGGTCCAAAATGTAAAAGCACTTCACGATCTTTTCTGATTTTCATTCCTTCCAACGAAGCAACAATACCTTGTAAAGGCGTTTGTAATGCTTCTACTTTAACATCTTCTATCTCACTTGCAAGTCGTTCTCGATTGTCTTCACTAAACAAATTGGCAATAGAAAGTCGCACAAAAGTAGAATATTCTTTTTTTACTGTTTTTATAGCGCGATCACGATTTTGTTTTCGTTCGTCACTATCTGCACGCGAAGTTGAATTTAATAATACCAACCCTTTTATAAAATCGGGATACAATTCGGCAAAAGCCAAAGCAACATAACCACCCATAGAATGCCCAATAAAAACTGCTTTTCTGATTTTTAATTCGTGCAAAACAGCATGAACAATAGCAGCATTATCTTCCATAGTGTGCACATAACCCATACATTCGGTTTTGCCGTGACCCAATAAATCAATTGTAATGACTCGGTGTTTTATACTCAATTCTGGAACCAAATCTTGCCACATTGTTTGATTTTCTAAAAACCCGTGAAGCAACACAATTGCAGTGCCTTTTCCTGTTTCAGAGAAGGAGATTTTGGTGTTTTTGTAATTTGTGGTTTTCATTAGTGCAAAACTATAATTTTTATTTTTCAAAAACATATTGGCAATATAAATTATATATCTACAATTAATAATAAATTTATTATTGTATCTTTAACATTGTTTAATTATAATAATTCAAATTATGAAAACGTTACTAAATAAAGTTTCGATAATTTTTGCGTTTTTTTTAATTTTTTCTTGTAATAAAAAATATAATAAAACTGTCTATAATCTCGATGAAGATTGTTTAATTACTAATGAAATTATAAAAGATAAGGAAGGTCATAATTATAAGGTTGTAAAAATTGGTAATCAATATTGGTTACAACAAAATTTAAGAACAACTTTCTATAATGATGGTTCACCTATTGGATTTCAAGTTCCCAATAATGAATGTTGCATATTGAATAAAAAAGGGTATTTTTCATATCCTAAAGACCTTAAAGATTCATTGGATGGTAATTTTTATAATTGGCATGCTGTAATAACTAAAATACTTGCTCCAGTGGGTTGGCATGTTGCAACCAAAGATGACTGGAAAAAATTAAAAAGTTTTGTTGGTTCAGAATCAGGAAATAAAATCAGAGCTAAATATGGTTGGAATGATGTAAACACAATAGCTGGTAAAGGTATTGATGCGTTTTGTTTTTCTGCATTGCAAACGGGATATAAAAATTGGGGTGATGGATATTTGGAAAAAAACAATCTAGAATATCCAGATCAAAATGATAGTGTCTTTTGGACATCAACAATTGTTAGTACTACTTCTTGTGACCGTGATGGGCAAAATTATCCTTATTCTGTAATATTAGGACTCGCTAATAAAGAAATTTTGATTGATAGTTGTAATTGTCATAATTTTGGATATTCAGTTAGATGTGTAAAAGATTAATTTTATAATCAATTAATAAATTAAAATTTACTTAGTTTCCTAAAATAAAAAACGGCTAACTTTCGTAAACCGTCTTTTCTCTTTCTTCTTTCATCTATTTTCTAATTAACTATTCATCAAACTCTCAATCTCCTCAACTTCTATAGGAATATTGCGCATTAAATTAAATGGTGCTCCTTTTTCTTGCACCACAACATTGTCTTCTAGTCTGATGCCAAAACCTTCAGCAGGAATATAAATACCTGGCTCGACAGTAAAAACCATATTGGCTTTCATTGGTTCGTGCAACAAGCCATAATCGTGAGTATCCAATCCCATATGGTGAGAAGTGCCGTGCATAAAATATTTTTTGTAGGCTGGCCATTCTGGATTTTCGTTTTGTACATCGGCTTTGTCAATAAGTCCTAAACCAAGTAGTTCAGAAGTCATCAGTTTACCAACTTCAAGGTGATATTGTTTCCATAATGTGCCTGGAACCAACATTTTTGTCGTTTCGTTTTTTACCTTCAAAACCGCATTGTATACTTCTTTTTGTCTACTAGAAAAACGTCCTGAAACAGGTATCATACGTGTCATATCGCTAGAATAATTAGCATATTCAGCACCAATATCAAGCAAAATCAAATCGCCTTCTTGACATTGTTGGTTGTTTTCGATATAATGCAACACATTGGCATTTTTTCCCGAAGCAATAATTGGTGTATAGGCAAAACCTTTTGAACGACTTCTAAGAAATTCGTGCATTAATTCGGCTTCAATTTCATATTCCATAACGTTTGGTTTTACAAACGAAAGCAAACGGCGATACCCATTTTCGGTAATATTACACGCATTCTGAATCAAATCTAGCTCTTCGCTTTCTTTTACAGAACGCAAACGTTGCAGGATTGGATTACTTTTTGCTACTTGATGCGCAGGATAATGCTCTTTCCACCATTTTACAAATCGAGCTTCACGTGTTTCTGTTTCTACTGTTGCACGATAATGTTCGTTGGTATTGATATATATGGTTTCACAATAAGTCATCATTTCGTTCAAGATTTTATGAAAATCCTGTAACCAATATACTGTTCTGATGCCAGAAACTTCAAAAGCACGATCTTTGGTCAGTTTTTCGCCTTCCCAAATAGCAATATGCTCGCTTGTTTCTTTCAAGAAAAGCATTTCTTTTTGGTTTTCGTATGGTGCGTCTGGAAACAATAGCAAAATGCTTTCTTCTTGATCTACACCAGACAAATAAAGAATATCTCTGTGTTGTGCAAAAGGCAAAGTACTGTCAGCAGAAACCGGATATATGTCGTTTGAGTTAAAAACGGCAACACTATTTGGCTTCATTTGAGCCGTAAATTTTGCACGATTTTTTATATAAAGTTGTCGGTCAATAGGATGGTATTTCATAATAAGATATAAATTTAGAATACAAATTTAATCAATCCATTTGTAATATCGAGCACCAAGTAGATTTGGATTGTCTTTTTCTATTCGATCTAGTATCCATTCGGTTTTAGGTGATGAAACACTTTGCTTTTTTTCTTTTTTGTGTAATTGTTCGTAGGTATCAAAATCTATTTCGAAACTTTTTTCGAGTGTTTCAAAAAGAGGAACTTTTGCAATTGATGTTTTCCAATCTTTTTGAATGATGCCTTCAAAAACTTTTGATTTTGAACCACTTCCATAAGCAAGAAAACCAATTTTTTGACCTTCAATATCTGTATTGCTTTTATAAAAATGACAAAGGGTAGATAAAAAACCCATAAAAATTGAACCAGTATATAAATTTCCTATCAACGACGAAGCAATTTCTGCAGGTTGTAGTTTTTGCGAAACAAAATCTTGATACTCTTGAGATTTGCTTACTTCTTTCAATTTATTTTGATATTCGGATGGCGTTTCGTTACCTAATAATATTTTATTTTCTGCATCCAAAGCATAAATTTCCGAAAGCATTCTTCTACCCTGAAAAGCATAAGGCAAATGCATAATTATACTTGTCCAAGTTGTATATAAATTTTCTGAAACAGCATTTATTTTTTTGAAATGAAAATAGGCATTCCGAGTTCTATCCATATAACATTGGTTAGAATATTGCCCATCAAAAACAGGTTGGTCTTTATGAATTTCGATTTCAGCTTCTAAATTTCCTTGCCAAGAATCGTTTAGGTTATTTCCGGTAATAGCTTCTTTTGAAATTGTCCTGTAAGGTTTAAAAAAATCAAAAACACCTTTAGTGTTAGTTGCCCATTGTTTTTCAAAAGCTATAATTCTTGGGTTTGCTGTGATTAGCATTGCCAAAGCTCCAGCACCTTGAGTATATTCGCCAGTAGAATTCAAATCATATTTTGCCACATCTGTAGTAACAACAATTGCTTTTTTGGTAGGATTTAATGTTACAAAATCAATACAGTTTTGAAGCGCATCAACACCTCCAATGCAAGCAAAAGTAAAATCGACAACATCACATTCTGAAAGAGAATTTTTTCCAAACTTTTCTTCTATTAAATTGATTAAAAACGATGCAATAGGTTTTGAACTATCTATTGCGCTTTCTGTGCCAACATAAATCCTGGCAATTTCACCTAGATTAATGTTGTTGTCAACAATTAATTTAGTCAATGCGTTTGCGCCAAATACTACAGTATCTTGATGCACATCAGGCAATGTCATTTTTAGTAATCCTAACCCTTTTTCTAATTTTTCAGGATCAATATTTCTTGCATTTGCAAGTGTTTTTATAGGCAAATGTAGTTTGGCAACATCAAATGAGATGGCATCAATTCCTGTTTTCATGAACTTTTTTTTAAGTATAAAAGTAGTATTCTGACATTAAATTATTTCGATTTAAAACAGTAAAACGAGATTTATTGTAATTATTATTTAATTGTAAATAAAAAACAGATTTTATTTCCAAATCGATAAATTATACTAACTTTAATTTTTGAATTTTTATTATTTTTAAAACTGTTTAATGCGCACTATTTTTATTTTATTCTGTTTTGTTTTTTGCGGTTTTTCAATTGCCCAAAACAAAATGCCGTATCAAATTTTTGATAAAAACGGAAAAAGTTCAAACTATAACAACCTAATTAATACAACTGCACAAGCTGAAATTGTATTGTTTGGCGAATACCACGATAACGCGGTTATTCATTGGTTAGAACTAGAATTTGCTAAAGATTTAAACCAAAAAAAGAAACTTATACTTGGCGCAGAAATGTTTGAAGCTGACAATCAAGCACAATTAAATCAATATTTAAAAGGAGAAATCAATCAAAAGCAACTTGATTCTACAGTTAGACTTTGGCCTAATAATAAAACCGATTATAAACCGCTTTTAGATTTTGCAAAAGACACAAAATTGCCTTTTATAGCGACAAATATACCAAGAAAATATGCTTCTATGGTTTATAAAAAAGGTTTTGAATCTCTACAAACAATAGATGATAAAGAAAAATTATTTATTGCTCCTTTGCCAATAGAATATGACCCAAATCTTTCTGGGTATAAAAAAATGTTAGAAGAAATGGAAGGACATAGTGGTGATAATTTACCGAAAGCACAAGCAATTAAGGATGCAACAATGGCTTATTTTATTATTAAAAACACTCAAAAAAATTCACTTTTCATACATTACAACGGAACTTATCATAGTGATAATTTTGAAGGAATCTATTGGTATTTAAAAAAGAGTATTCATAATGCTAAAATAATTACAATAGCAACAGTTACCCAAAAAGACATTTCAAAACTAGAATTTACAAATATAAATAAAGCTGATTTTATCATTGTTATTGATGAAGATGTAACAAAAACATATTAACTCTACTTTGTACAAGCCTTATTTTGTTTAACCAAATAATTGAATTTCAGCATTTAAAATGAGTTTGATACAACACTTGTTAAAGAAATTT